>JAMQPJ010000297.1 GCA_023717585.1 Thermoanaerobaculia bacterium | reverse complement strand
TTCGCGCTCAGCCCCACGATCTCCTCCATCGCGCCCCCTTCTTTACGAGGGGACACTTCTATCGAGTTATCGAGGGGACACTTTCATGGAGCTACGACATCGTCCGCGCCGCGGCTTGACGGGCCCGGGTCCGTCCCTTATATTTCCGGGCTCCTGCGGGACTAGCTCAGTGGTAGAGCGCTACCTTGCCAAGGTAGATGTCGCGAGTTCGACCCTCGTGTCCCGCTCCATGAAAACCCTTCGGGGCGCGTGAGTTGCCGGCGGAGACGCCGGAGCCCACCGCCCCGATTTCTTTCTGGAGACTCTCAGAGCCTGAGGGCTCTAGAAGAACGGAACGACGGGGCCAAAGACGCGTACGAGGTCGGACCTGGATTTCCCGACGAAGTCGTACGTGCCCGGCGCCCCCTTGGGATTCAGATTGAAGCTGGCCGTCACCAGTCCTTCCGGACCGAAATTCGAATCGGCGGCGGCCATCACGATCGGGAAACCCGCTAACAAACCCTGGGAGAGGCTCGGCGGGCGTCCCGAATCGACCACGGCGATATGGCGTGGCGGTTCGTTCCAGACGACGACATCGCCCGTGTGAAACTCCAGCAATGTGGAACGGGGAACAAACGGGGTGACCCTGAAGTTCGCGAGGTCGGCGTTCAAGGGGCTGAGGTCCTGCACCAGCCTCATCTGGCTTTGAACGTAGTTGATCGCAAAGCCCAGGCAGTCGAGACCAATCATCCTGTCGCAGTATCGACGCAGTTTTTCTTCGATGGGGATCGACTGCTTCTTCAGATCCTCGCCCCACTTGGGGTCGCCCTTGGCCCAAAGGTCGTGTTTCGCGACAAGCTCGAGCACCTTCGCGATGCCTTCGGGGCTGCCTTTGCCGCAAAACGCCGCCTGGATCGCCGGGACCCATCCCGTTCCTTTGCCGGCGACAGCGTCCTTAGCCAGCATCTCCGCAGATTGCGGAGTGAACCCCTCGCGGGCGGCGTTGCGATACCTGAGCGCCTTCAGGTCGACTGTTACCGTCCGAGGCGGGTCGCTTACCGGGACCTTGTAGGTCAGGTATCGCTTTGAGAACTCGGCCGGAGAGTCGCTCATGGCCGCCTCCTTCAGACCGGGTCGGGACGGCGGTGTCATGATCTCACGCGGCGACCTGGTTCGGCGCCTGACGCCTTCGGCCCGGCGCCTGGAGGCCCCGCTTGTCCGCTTCCGAAAGCGCCTACCGCAGGATCTGGGCGGTCGTCCTCGGCATCCCGCGGGGCCGCGTCGCGACGTACGGGCAGGTCGCGCGCCTCGCGGGATTTCCGAACCACGCGCGCCTCGCGGGATACGCGCTCCACGCGCTGCCCGACGGCAGCCCCGTCCCGTGGCACCGCGTCGTGAACGCGAAGGGCGAGGTGAGCCCGCGACGCGACGGCTCCGGGCACGACCGCCTCCAGCGGCTCATGCTAAAGCGCGAGAAGGTCCGCTTCGACGGGCGCGGCCGGATCTCCCTCGCGGCGTTCCGGTGGAGGCCGACTGTCAGGCCCTAGACTGGCTGCGATGGCCGAGACCTCCGCACGCTCCTTCCTGACGGCCGAGTGGCGCTTCCTCACGATGCTGAACTGGGAGGTCGAGCGTCCGCTGCTCCAGCCCCTCGTCCCCGGCGGCACCGAGCTCGACGACTGGAACGGGAGGCTGTATGCCAGCGTCGTCGGTTTCCTCTTCCAGAAGACGCGCGTCCTCGGAATGGCCGTGCCGTTTCACGCCGATTTCGAGGAAGTGAATCTCCGTTTCTACGTCCGCCGGAAGACCAGTCGCGGCTTCCGGCGCGGCGTCGTCTTCGTGAAGGAGCTGGTGCCGCACCGCCTCGTCGCCTGGGTCGCCCGGCGCGTCTACAACGAAAACTACGTCGCCGTTCCAATGGCGCACGAGATCGTCGCCCGGAGTGACGGATCTCCCGCGCGGGCCGCGTACTCGTGGACCCACGCCGGCGTGGAGGGGCGCCTTTATCTCACCGCCGGGCACAGTCTCCGACCGCTCGACGCCGGCTCGGTCGAGGAATTCCTCGCGGAGCACTATTACGGCTACGTCCGGCAGCCCGGCGGTGCCACGCTGGAATACGCCGTCGAGCATCCCCCGTGGCAGACCTGGCCTTCCGAGGAAGCCGGCTTCGAGGCGGACGTCAGGTCTCTCTACGGTGACCGCTTCTCTTCGGCCATCGGCCGTCTACCCGATGTCGCCTTCCTCGCGGCCGGATCGGCGATTCGCGTCCGGCGCGGGATGAAGATCCTTTCATGACGGCGCCCCCCGTTTCCGCCTGGGTCCTCTACGATGGCGCGTGCGGCTTCTGCAGCCGCTGGGTCCCGTTCTGGAAGAACACGCTCGCGAAACGCGGCCTCGGAATCGCATCTCTCCAGGAGCCGTGGGTCGTCGAGCGGCTGGTTACGCGGGGCGTGCCCGTGGAAAACCTGCCCGACGACCTCCGGATCCTGGTCGCCGAAACGGGCGACGTGATTCCCGGCGCCGACGCCTACCGTTTCGCCTTTCGCCGCATCTGGTGGGCCCGGCCGCTCTACCTGCTTTCGGTGACGCCCGGCCTCCGGCACCTCTTCGACCGCGGCTACCGGACGTTCGCCGAGAACCGCTACCGCGTCTCGAAGGCGTGTGGGATCGCTCCGCGTCCGGGCGGGGTCCGTCGTTAGCGCCTCACGGAATCGTAACTCCCGTGTAGAACCTGATCACGCGCTTGGGGATGTCGATGCGACCCCAGACTTCGGAGATGAACATCTTGAAATCGGCCACGGATATCCAGTAGTTGTCGGGAATCGACTCCCCTGCGTTGACCGGGGCGAAGACGACCGATGCGATCAATCCCCAGACGAGATCGCGGCCCGGCACCGGGTTTCCGCTCGGGTCCGGGCCAAACGGAATGGGAGTGTTCCGCACGAGAGAGTCACGGACGACATGGGTGACGACATCCTCGATACCGACAGTCCCGGCCGCGTCGGGACGTACCCGGGGATGCGAAAACGGGATGCGTACGGAT
>JAMQPJ010000286.1 GCA_023717585.1 Thermoanaerobaculia bacterium | reverse complement strand
GAATTCCCGCGTCGAAAGCCTCGGCGCGCCGGATACGCCCGCGGCGAATCCCTCGAGGAGCTGCGCCAGGATCGCGCCGGAATTCCCCCGCGATCCCATGAGCGCCTCGTCCGCCGCGAGGCGCGCGACCCGCGCGACATTCCGCTCCCGCGAGCGCGCGACGGTCGCCGCGACGCGCACGAGCGTCGCCGAGAGATTCGATCCCGTGTCGTTGTCCGCGACCGGAAACACGTTGATGAGGTCGAGCTCTTCGCGGTGCGCGGTTACCGCCCGCGCTCCCGCGGCGAACGCGCGCGCGAGGCGGCGCCCGTCCAGGTACGCGACGCGGACGCGGGGCATTCAGGGAATTCTATTTGCTTCGGATTCGGATGTTCCCCGTTTCTACCGAACCGGCGCTCGCAGGGCCGGAGCGAAATTCCCCGGCTTGCTCGCCTCGCGCGCGGCGCCCGCCTCGTCCAGCCGGCCGACGGGCGTCGTGTGCGGCGCGGACGTGACGATCCCGGGCGACGTCTCGCACTCCTTCGCGATCGAGATCATCGCGTCCGCGAACGCGTCGAGCTCGTCCTTTCCCTCGGTCTCGGTCGGCTCGATCATGAGCGCGCCCGCCACGATCAGCGGAAACGACATCGTGGGCGGGTGGAAGCCGAAATCCATGAGGCGCTTGGCGATGTCGATGTTGTGCACGCCCAACGCCGCCTGGCGGTGGTCCGAGAAGACGATCTCGTGGAAGCTCGGCGCGTCGTACTTCAGGTCGTAGAAAGGCGCGAGCCGCTTGCGGATGTAGTTCGCGTTCAGGACGGCGTTCTCGGCCACCTCGTGGATCGAGCTCCCGTAGGACAGGATGTACGTCAGGGCGCGCACGAGAACCCCGAAATTGCCGTAGAACGCGCGCATCTTCCCGATCGAATCGGGCCGGTCGTAGTCCAGCCGGAACCCGTCGCCCGAACGCTCCACGGTCGGCACGGGCAGGAAGGGCACGAGAGACGCGCCGATGCCGACGGGTCCCGCACCGGGGCCGCCGCCGCCGTGCGGGGTCGAGAACGTCTTGTGCAGGTTCATGTGCATGACGTCGACGCCCATGTCGGCCGGACGCACCTTGCCCACGAACGCGTTGAAGTTCGCGCCGTCGAGGTAGAGGTACGCGCCCTTCGCGTGGACGCGTTTCGCGATCTCGAGAATGTTCTCCTCGAAGACGCCGAGCGTGTTCGGGACGGTGATCATGAGCGCCGCGACGTCGTCCGTGAGCTTGGCGTCGAGCTCCCCGAGATCGAGGGTCCCGCGCGGCGACGACGCGAGCTCGATCACCGAGTAGCCGGCGAAGTGCGCCGTCGCCGGGTTCGTGCCGTGCGCGGAGTCGGGCACGAGGACGTGTTTGCGCGCGTTGCCGGCCTTGACGTGCGCGGCGCGGATCATCAGCGCGCCGGCGAGCTCGCCGTTCGCGCCGGCCGACGGCTGGAGCGTGACGCGCGAGAACCCGGTGAGCACCTTCAGGGCCTCCTCGAGGCGGTAGAGGAGCTCGAGATTGCCCTGCGACAGGTGCTCGGGCGCGTAGGGATGGGTGTCGTTGAAGCCCGCGAGACGCGCGACCTCCTCGTTGATCCGCGGGTTGTGCTTCATCGTGCACGAGCCGAGCGAGTACAGCGCCGTGTCGATCGCGAAGTTCATCTGCGAGAGGCGCGTGAAGTGCCTGACGACGTCGGTCTCGGAAGCTTCCACCTCGCCCGCGACTCCCGGCCGATGCGCCTTTCCGTAGAGCGCGGCCGGATCGGCCTCGGGCACGTCGAGCGGAGGGAGGAGGACGCCGACGCGCCCCGCGTGCCGGGCGTCGAAGAGCGAGCCGAAACGACGCCTCTGGTCGAGGCGGGCGTCCGCGCGGAGGGGAGGCTGGGCGGGCGTCAGGGTGCCGTGATCGCTCATCAGAAGGACCTCAGGGTGTCGAGAAGAGCGTCGAGCCCGCTCCGCGGCGTTCGCTCGGTCACCGCGACGAGCAGGAGGTCCCGGTGCGCCCTTGCCGCGGGTTCGATGCGCGCGTAGGGGACGCCGGCGAGGATCTTCCTCTCCTCGGCGCGGCGGAGGACTTCGTCGACCGGGACGCCGCATCGGAGCGCGAACTCGTTGAAGGTCTTGCCGGAGAACGCGACGCCGAACGGGCCGGGGATCGCCTTGACCCCCGCCTTGAGATACTCGGTCTTCGACAGGCACTGGACGGCCGTCTCTCGGAGGCCCTGCTTTCCCAGGACGGAGAGCGTCATGGTCGCCGTGAGAGCGAACAGCCCCTGGTTCGTGCAGATGTTCGACGTGGCCTTCTCGCGCCGGATGTGCTGTTCCCGCGTGGAAAGCGTCAGGCAGAAGCCCGAACGCCCTTCCGAGTCCGTCGCGCGCCCCACCAGGCGGCCGGGAATCTGGCGCTTGAAGGCGTCGCGGCACGCGAGGAATCCCACGAGCGGCCCGCCGAACGAGGGCGCGAGGCCGAACGAGGCGGCCTCGCCGCACGCGATGTCCATCCCCGCGGCTCCGGGCGGCTCGAGGACCGCGAGAGAGAACATCTCGTTCACGACGCCGATCGCGAGGGCCCCGTGCGCATGGGCGGCATCGGCGGCGGCCTTCCAGCTCTCGACGACACCGAACACGTTCGGAGACTGCACGCAGACGGCGAACGTCGCGTCGTCCACGGCGGCCGCGACCGCCCGGGCGTCCGTCGTGCCGTCCGCGGCGAGGGGGACCTCGACGATGGTGAACGGAAAGTTCACGAGATACGTTCGGAGGCACTGCCGGTACTCGGGATGGAGACCGGCGGAGACGACGACCTTCGTCCTTTTCTTCGTGAGCCGCTCGGCCATCAGGACCGCTTCGGCGAACGCCGAAGCGCCCTCGTACATCGACGCGTTCGCGACGTCCATTCCCGTCAGCAGGGCCATGTGAGTCTGGAACTCGTAGATGGCCGTCAGCGTCCCCTGCGAGACCTCGGGCTGGTACGGCGTGTATGCCGTCAGGAACTCGCCGCGCAGGAGCAGCTGCGAGACGAAGGCGGGCGAGTAATGGCTGTAGAGGCCGGCGCCCAGAAACGACGTCCACTCGCCGAGGTGCGCGTTCTTCGCCGCCATCCGGCCCATATCGCGCCGCACTTCGATCTCGGAGGCCGGGGGGGGAAGGCCGGGAGGCTCTCTCCGGTAGACGGAGCCGGGCACCGTCGCGAAGAGATCGTCGATCGACGCCACGCCGACCGTCGCGAGAAGGGACTCCCGCTCGGCGGGGCTGTTCGGGATGTAGCGCATCTCGTCGTGTCCTCCCCGGCACCCGTCACGCCGAAGGCCCGGGACGCCGGATGTTCGCTCTCGATCAGGCCTTGGCTTCCTCTTCCACGAACTTCTCGTAGTCGGCCGCGTTGAAGAGCGCGTCGATCTCGGCGTCCGACGAGAGCTTGATTTTCACGAGCCAGCCGTCGCCGTGGGGGTCTTCGTTCACGGCCCCGGGCTCGTCCGTGAGGACCTTGTTCACTTCGAGGATCTCGCCCGCGACGGGCAGGAAGAGCTCGGACACGGCCTTGACGGATTCGATCGTGCCGAATTCCTGGCCGGCGTCGAAGATCTCGCCCACGTCGGGCATTTCGATGAACACGACATCCCCGAGCTCCTTCTGCGCGTGGTCGCTGATCCCGATCGTCCCCACGTCGCCGTCGACGCGGATCCACTCGTGGCTCCGGGAATAGCGTCGGTCGTCCGGGTAAACGCTCATGTTCCTCTCCTGGAAGCTCAGGTCTTGCGCCTGTAGAACGGGGTCGGCACGACGCGCGCCGGAACGGAGCGTCCGCGCACGTCGATCGCGAAAGGCGTGCCCGGGTCGACGCGCCCGACGGGGACGTACGCGAGGCCGATGGCTTTCCCCACCGTCGGCGTCTGCGTGCCCGAGGTCACGACGCCGACGGGTCCCGAGGCATCGTCGACCGAGACCGGGAACCCGTGCCGCGCGATGCCGCGCCCGGTCACCTCGAAGCCCACGAGGCGGCGGGCGATGCCCGCCTCTTTCTGCTTCGCGAGCGCTTCGCGGCCGGTGAAGTCGCCCTTCTTCATCTTCACGATCCAGCCGAGATTCGCCTCCCACGGAGTGTGTTCGTCGTCGATGTCGTTGCCGTAGAGCGCGAGGCAGGCCTCGAGGCGCAGCGTGTCGCGCGCTCCGAGCCCCGCGGGAATGACGCCGTGCGGCCGGCCCGCGCCGAGGACCGCATCCCAGACGGCGCCCGCGCTGTCGGAATTCACGTAGATCTCGAAGCCGTCCTCTCCCGTGTAGCCCGTGCGCGAGACGATCGCGGTCACGCCTGCGACGTGCCCGTTCGCGAAGCGGTAGTAGCTCACGTCGGCGAGCTTCACGTCCGTCAGAGGTTGCAGAACGCGCTCGGCGAGGGGCCCCTGGAGCGCGAGCTGCGCCCAGATCGCCGACTCGTCCTCGACCGCCGCGCCCGGAGACTCCTGCCGCTTCGCCCACGCGACGTCCTTCGGCGTGTTCGACGCGTTCACGACGAGAAGGTAGTCGTCCGCCGCGATCCGGTACGTGAGAAGGTCGTCGACGAACGTCCCCCGCTCGGTGAGGAACGCCGAGTACTGGACCTTGCCGTCGTCGAGCGCCGCGACGTCGTTGCACGTGAGGCGCTGCACGGTCTCGAACGCCTTCGGTCCGCGCACGCGGATCTCGCCCATGTGCGACACGTCGAAAAGGCCGGCACGCGTCCGCACGGCCCGATGCTCGTCGGAGAGCCCCGAATACTCGACCGGCATGTCCCAGCCGCCGAACGGCACCATCTTCCCGCCAAGAGCGCGGTGCCTGTCCCACAGGGGCGTGCGTTTGAGAGGAGACGAAGGGGGACCGCTCATCGCCGCGCGGGACGATACGGCCGCCTTTCCGGATCGTCAACAGAACAAATGAACCCGGGGCGGCCATAATCCCCGGATGGTCCGGCCCGCCGGCGACGACGCCGCCACCCTCGCGGCCAAGCGGCCCCGCCGGCGCTTCGCCGCTGGGGACGAGTTCAAGGACACCGCGACGCCCGCCTCCCTGCATCTCCTTCTCACGGGAAGCGCGACGCTGCTGGCCGAGACGCCTTTCGGACCGCATCCCGTCGCGCGCCTCGCCGCCCCGGCCCTGCTCGATCTGCGCGTGGCGTTCGGGGGCTCGCCGGGGGTCGCGCGCGTCGCGCCCGAACCGGGCAGCGAGGGCGCCTGGCTTCCCGCGGACGAGGCGCGCACCCTTCTCTTCGATCCGGGGGCCACGGGCGGCGCCTTTCGGAGGCTCGCCCTCGCGAGCCTCACGGCCGCGCTCCGCGAGGCGAACGCCGCGCTCGGCCTCTTCTTCGAGGGGATGGCGGCCCCGCCCCCGCACAGCCGCGCCGCGACCGGCACGATCGAGGACGGTCCGGTCGACCCGGACCGCGCGAGCGACCTGTTCGAGTCCGCGGGCCTCGACCCGGCGCTCCTGCCCTCGCTCGGCCTCGTGGCGCGGACCGTCCTTCCGGGAGCGGCGCTGCTCACGGTGGGCGACCGGGGAGAGGAGGCCTTTCTTCTCGCCGAGGGCCGGCTCCGCGTGTCGCTCGACATCGCGGGCGCCGGCGAGGAAGCGCTCGCGATTCTCCGTCGCGGCGACATCGCGGGCGAGATGGCTCTCGTGGACGACGCGCCCCGATCGGCGGACATCTACGCGCACGGCGGCCCCGCCGTCGTCTACGTCCTGACGCGCGCCGTCTTTCAGGAGCTTCTCGCTTCGGGCGCGCCCGAAGGCGCGCCTCTTCTCGGGGGGATCGCGCTCGTGCTGGCGAGGCGGCTCGAAGAGGCGATCAAGAAGGCCGCGGGCTTCCGCATCCTCGCGGGCCCGATCTGACCCTCCATTACATCTTCTTGAGCTTTTCCTTGACGTTCGCGCGCACCTCTCCGGCCGTCGGGCCGACGAGGATGCGCAGGGACTTCGACTCGTACCCGGGCGCGGTCAGGAGGACCTCGTAAACCGCCATCTCCGCGAACTGGAAGTCCTTCGACGCCGGACCCAGTACGCGCCCGTTCACCGATATGAACGCCTCGGGCGGCTCGACGTTGAAGACGGCGTCGCGCACGGTCCGATAGCTCGGGCGCTTGAGCTTTCCTTCGGAGAGCCAGGCGGGGCCCGTGGGGCCGTCGGGCGTCCCCTTTTCGAGGCTGCGGTCGATCGTGACCTTGTCGTCGGTGGCGGTCGATCTCACAATGAGATCGACGATCAGGTCGCGATGCTCCGGGGCGCAGATGCGGAGACGGTGGGCGCCTTCGAGGTTGAACGCGAGGAGCGAGCCGCCGCCCCCGTCATCCCAGTCGTCCGAGATGCCGATGTACCGCCCGTCGAGATAGACGCGCGCCTGGCTCGGCGAGACGTCGATCTTGAGGAAGCGGCGAACCGTGACCGTGAGGTCGGCAGGCTTCTGCGCCGGCTTCGGCGTCGCCGGCACGACCGCCACGGGCGCCTCGGAAGGGGCCGCCGTCGGCTTGACGCGGGCTTTCTTCGTGGGCGCGAGGGTGGGCGAAGCGTCGCGGGCCGGCGTCTCGACGACCGCGACTGAGGGCCCGGCCGTCGAAGGGCCGGTCGCGGCGGGCTCCTTCGGGGCCGGCGGTGGCAAGGTCGGAAGCGGTGCCGGGACAGAGGCGGCGGGCGCAGGCGTCGCGACGGGCGGAAGCTCGCCGACTTCTTTTTCACTTTTTTTCGAGAGCACGAGCATGCCCAGCACGACGGCGAGGGCGGCGAGAAGGCCGCCTCCGAGAGCGAGCGGAGAGACGCCCTTCTTCTTCCGGTCGGGCGCCGCAGGTTTGGATGCAGCTTCTTCGGCGGCGTTGGCCTTCGCCACGGCCTCGCCCATGCGGCGGCCCGTCGTGATCGTGGGCGACTCGGAGTCCGGGCTGGGACCGGCGACGGCGGGCATCGACACCACCGTCGGCGCGGACGTGACCGCGTTCTCGACCGAGCTTCCGGCCGGTCTCGACTCTCCGATCGGCGGCATCAAGGCCTGCACCGCGGCCGTGAGCGCAGCCGACGCGCGGGCGCCGGCGGGCGGCGCCAGCGGCGCGACGGGCGGATGCGTGCCAGACCCGGGCCGCGCGCGTCTGACCTTGCTTTCCGAGAATCCGGCCGTGGAGCCGACCGGCGAGTAACCCAGCGCCTCGCGCAGGTCGTCCGCGAGCTCGCCCGCGTCGGCGTAGCGATTCGCCCTGTCCTTCGCGAGGCACTTCCCGATGATTTCGCGCATCCCCTCGGGAACGTCGCTCGACACGAGGCTCGGATCCGGCGGCTCCTCGTGAAGAATCTGGTAGACGAGCGTCGTCAAGGTATCGGCCGGGAAGGGCTTCCGCAGCGTCAGCGCCTGGTACAGGACGATGCCGAGGGAGAAGATGTCCGTTCGCGCGTCCAGCTTCTCGCCCTTGATCTGCTCGGGAGACATGTAGGCGGGCGAGCCGACCATTTGACCGGTGGACGTGAGCTCCGTGTCGCCGGTCAAGAGCTTCCCGATCCCGAAGTCCGTGACCTTCGCCGAGAGCGTCGGCGAAAGCAGGATGTTCGCGGGCTTCACGTCGCGGTGCAGCACCCCGCGCTCGTGAGCGTGCGCGAGAGCCTCGGCCACCTCGGCGACGACGCGGATCCTCTCGCGCATCGGGAAGCCCGCGGGGTCGGACAGGCGCTGCGAAAAGCTCCCTCCCTGCACGAGCTCCATGGCGAGGTAGAGCGTGCCCTGATCCTCGCCGACGTCGAACACCGTCACGATGTGCGGGTGCTGGAGGCGCCCCGAGATTCGCGCCTCCTTCAGGAAGCGCGCCTTCGCCTCGTCCGCGCCGAAGCTCTTTTCGGCGGTGTCGAAGCGGATCGTCTTCAGGGCGAGCTCGCGCTCGATCTGGGGGTCGCGCGCGAGGTACACGATACCCATAGCGCCCCGGCCCAGCGTGCGCAGGATGACGTAGCGACCGATCTGTTCAGGGCTCAAGCGTGCGCGGACTCCGCGGGGATTCTATCCAAGGTTTCCCGAACCGCCATTGGCGTCGGGAGGAACGTCCCGCGGTCCTTCGTCGGTCTGGAGGTCGGAGGGCGATCCGGGGTCTTTCGCGAACGCCCTCTCGCGGGTCGCGAGCTCTTTCCGGGCCTCCTCCGCGCGCGCCGATGGCACCCCGACCTCGATCGGCGAGAGATCCTCGCTCTCGGTGGGGGTCTGATGGAAGCTCCGGTCCACGACGCGCGCCGGAATCCCGCGGCTCTCGAGAAATCCCGCGATGAGCGCGGCCTCCGACTCGTTCGCGGCGGGAGCGACTCCCTCCCAGTGTTCTTCGCTCTTCGTGTCGTCGGCCATGGGATCCTTCCTTTCCTCGATTCTCGAGGCTTCAGGGTACGACGCGGAGGATACCGGCACGAATCGCGCCGGCCGGAAGGAAACGTCCCACCACGGCGGAGGCGGCGTCTCCGCCCGCCCGGAGAGAGGCGACGAGCGCGTCCGCGCCGGCCGCCGGCACCGCGAAGAGCAGGCCGCCCGACGTCTGCGCGTCCGCGAGCAGGAGAAGATCCGTCTCGGACACGCCCGGCGCGATCTCCAGGACGGGCCGCGCCGCGGCGAGGTTGCGGCGCGTTCCGTCGGGCGCGATCCCGGCCGCCGCGAGACGGCGCGCGCCCGCGAGAAGCGGCACGGCTCCCGCCGAGATCTCCGCGGAGACGACGCCGCCGCCCAGCATCTCACTGAGGTGTCCGAGAAGCCCGTACCCGGTGACGTCCGTACACGCCGAGATCGCGAAGCCGTCGGCCGCGCGCGCCGCCGGGCGGTTCAGGCGCGTCATCGAGGCGACCGCGCCGCGCTCCTCCTCCTCCGACGGACCGGGGTCTTTCTTCACCGCCGAGAAGAGCGAGCCCTGCTTGAGCACGCGGGCCCGAAGCGCGCACGTCAGGATTCCCGTGCCCACCGCCTTCGTGAGAACCACGGCGTCTCCCGGCCGCGCTCCCACGTTGCGCCGGAGGCGCGAGAGCCGGACGCGCCCCGTGACGGCCATGCCGTAGAACGGCACGTCGAAATCCGTGGAATGGCCGCCAAGCACGGGGACGCCGGCGTCGCGCGCCACCTCGGCTCCCCCGCGCAGGATCTCGCCGAGCACCTCGAGCGGAAGCGCCTTCATCGGAAAGCCCACGAGGTTCAGCGCGAAGAGCGCCTCTCCCCCCATCGCATAGATGTCCGAAAGGGCGTTCGCGGCCGCGACCCGCCCGAAGTCGAAGGGAGAGTCCACGACCGGAGTGAAGAAGTCCGTCGTGGAAAGCAGCGTCTCGGGATCCGGGTCGTCGGAGCCGCCGAGGCGAAACACGGCCGCGTCGTCGGACGATTCGTATCCGACGAGAGCGCGCGGGTCGTGAACCCGCGGCAACGCACCCAGCAGCTTCACCAGGTCAGACTGACCCAGCTTGCAGGCTCAACCGGCCGACGACGCGAACGTCAGGATCGACGGATGAGGCTTCGTGGCCTTCACCATGGGGAGGAGTCTACTCAGGTGGGAATGGCGCGTGGACGCTTCCGCCCCACACACCTTCTAAGAAATCCGAGTCCTGATTCCGAATCCGAAAGCAGAATCGAGTTCTTACAGGTCGCCGGCCGTGAACGCTTCGCCGAGCTGCCTGAGGACCATGTTCGTCGCGACGCCGGCGAGCGCGCCCACGATGATGCGCCCCCGGTAGCGGCCGATCAGAAACCCGACTGTCGCGGCGCCGACGAGGCACGGGAGCGGATGACGCTGCACGGTCTCCAGGGCCGCCCTCTTCCAGTCGATGTCCTTCGGAAAGAAGCTGTCGAACGGCTCTCCGGGCCGGCCGACCGGTCCGTCCGGCGAGGCACCGTGGGGCGCCGGAGGGCGAACCGCGGCGTCTTCCATCAGTCGTCTCTCCTGCGGTGGAGAAGGAGGCCGAGCGCGAAGCCGACGCCGAGCGCGATCGCGACCGACTTGCCGGGGTTGTCGCGCACGTAGTTCTTCACGCCCACCTGGACGTCTTCCCAGTTCGTGTCGGCGAGCTTGTCCTTGAAGGCGCCCGCGCGCGCCTTCACGTTCTCGGCGACCTCGCCCACGCGCTCGCGCAGGCGGCCGGCTCTGTCGCCCATCGACTCGCGGGCCGCGTCGATCTTCTGTTCGACGGCTTTTGCGGCGTCTTCGACCGTGCTGTTTGCCATGGTCCGACCTCCTCGGGCCCGCGATCTTGTCACAGGCGGCACGCAAGGGAAAGGTACGATGGGCGTGAAATGCGTTCCAGCATGGCGCCGGCGCGCCTCGCCGGCCGGCAGCTCCACGAGGTTCCCCCGCTTGCGCGCGCCGTGCTCGTGGGGACCGCGCGCCGCTTCCTCGACGCGCGCGGCTTCGACCTCGCGGCGAGCCTCGCGTACTCGGCTCTCCTCACGCTCGTTCCCCTCGTGGCGTGCGTCACGCTCCTCACCTCGGCGCTCTTCGGGGAGTCGGGGACCGGCCTGTACCGCCTGCTTCGCTTCCTGCCGGGGGCGGGGCGCGACTTCGTGACGAGTCTGCAGGCCTTCAGCGTGAAGGCGGCCTCCGTGTCGGGCACGGCGGCACTCTTTTTCCTCGCGGCGTCGCTCCGGACGTTCTTCCAGGTCGAGAGCGCCGTTCAGGCTCTCTGGGGCTCCACACTGACTCCGCGCCGGCCCCTTCACCGCCTGGGCATGGCCCTTTCGGTCATGATTCTCGGGCCGATCGCGCTCGGCGTCCTGACGTCGATTCTCCTCGAGAGCGGCAAGCCGCTCGGCGATTTCCGGCCTCTCGGGTCGCTCATGTCGTTCGGCTTGCTCGCCTACCTCTACCGGAAGCTTCCGGGCTCGTACGTGCGGTGGGCACCGGCGGCGATCGCGGCCCTCCTCGTGAGCGCCGCTCTCACGCTCCTCCGCGTCGGCTTCGCACGCGGCGTCGCGCACCTCACGTCTCTCAATCAGACCTACGGCTCTCTTTCGGCGATCGTCATCTTCGTGATCGCGATCGGAATCATGACGACGTTCTTTCTCGGGGGAGTCTCCCTGGCCCACGCGATCCAGTACCGGGACGAGTTCCTCGACCACGACGCCCCGCGGGAGCGAACCGAGGAAGGAGGCCGGCTCTACGTGGCCTCGCGAATCCTGCTCGTCCTCGCCGGCGCGTGGCAGAACGACCGCGCAACGCGTTCTCCGCGCGTCCTTGCGGCCGAGATCGTCCGGCCGGACGAGGAGATCTCGCAGCTCGTGGACGCGCTCCGCGAGGCGGGCCTCCTCGTCGCCTCGGCGGACGGAAACCTCGCTCTTTCGCGGGCTCCAGAGAAAATCTCCCTTTACGCCGTCTCCCGCGCCATCGGCGAGTCCGCCCCGCGCGCCGTCCCCGCGGGCCACGACGCGGCCGCGACCATGCTTCACCGCGTTTTTTCGAAGGCCAACCGCGAGGAGCGGGCCGTGCTGCAGGGCGCGAGCCTGAGGGACCTTCTTCCCGGCCAGGGCCTGGAGGACAATCCCTACGCGAAGGGCCTCATGCCTCACCGATGAAAAAGCTCCTCATCCTCGTCGGCTTTCCGGTCATCGGATTCATGCTCCTCGTCGTGGCGGGAGCCTGGATGGAGCCGCAGCACGTCGTCTCGCGCACGCGCCGCTTCGGGGCGCCGCCCGAGCGCGTCTGGACGGCAATCCTCTCGATAAGGCAGCTCCCCTTCGACCGCTCCGATCTCAAGATCATGGTAAGCGCCGCCGAAAAAGACAGGCTCCCGCCCTCGATCGAGGTTCTCGGCTCTCCCGTGCGGATCGAGGCTCCCACCCAGCACGCACCCACCAAGCTCGTCGTCAAGACGGCCGAGCCCGGCCTCGGGTATTCCGGAACGTGGACGTTCGCGCTCGCGCCCGAGAACGACGCCACGCGCCTGACGGTCACGGAGGACGCGGCGATCCGCTCGCGGCCAATGCGTTTCGTCGTGGGCCGGATCCTCGGGGAAGACGTCCTGATCGAGGGCATCTTCCGGGCCGTCGCGCGCAAGCTCGTCGAGACTCCCCGGACTACGGGCGGCGACTGAGCGCGACGATCGGCGCGGTTGTCAACGCACATTAGAAATGTCCCCTGAACTAGCTCGTTAGGAATGTCACCTTTTCGTCGTAGTCGTCGCGCGGTGGAAATGTGGAAAACAGCGGGCATGCTCAGCGAAGGCCGGCCCGCTGCATGCGCTCGCGAGCGGCAATGGCGCTCGCGGGGGTCAAGAACCCTTTCCACGGGTGGTGGTCAGGAGGCACCCAGGCTGGACGGGACGCGGCCACAGAAGCCGGCTTGCTCGGAGGCGCCGGGCGATGGGGCCGCAGCTGAATCTCGTGGAACTCGAGGGCTCGGCGATGACAAAGCAGCACCCGACTGCCATCCAGCCTGCGGCGAACCACGATCCTCTCGCGGCGGCGCGGCATCTGAGCCTTGGGGCCGGTGATCTGAAACCAGCGGTTGTCCCAGGCGACCGTCCAGTCGTTCTGCACGGTACGCTGCTCTTCGAAGACGAATACGTCCTCGAGCCGCAGGCCCTTGGGAACGGGCCTGTGGTAGTCGACTCGGCTCGAGGCGCTGTGTGCAAACCTCTCGTTGATCGTCTCGAGAAATCCTCCCCTCAAGAGCGCGTTGGCCCCCTGGAGGTCCTTGATGCCGTGCAGCCTGAGCTCCTTGACGAGCCGGTCCTGCAACACCCCGTGCCGCCTTTCGATCCTTCCCTTGGCCTGAGGGCTCGCCGCCGGAATGATCTGGACTCCGAGCTTGTGGCAGGCCTTGCCGAAAGCCGTCAGCGCAGGACGGCCTAGGAGCTGCTCGTCTTTCGTCGGCTCGCGATCGGCCACGTAGAGATTCTTGTGGTCGGTGTAAAGCGCCCGCGGGATGCCGTACTGCTCGATCCACTGCCACAGCACCCTCATCGCTCCTTCCGTCGTCTCCTGCTCGAAGAGCTCGCCTCCCATCTTCGCCGTGGCGTCGTCGACAAGGTCGATCAGGCACGGCTTGTGGCCCGTCTCGAGCCAGTCGTGGAAGCTTCCGTCCATCTGTACCAGCTCGCCGAAGTGCTCCTTCGGCGGTCTCCACCGGCGGTGCGGCCCTCGCTTCCTCTTCTTCTTCCACAGCCCCTCGACGATCAGCCAGCGCCGCAGCGTTTCGTGAGAAACCCTCAGCCCCGCCTCGAGAAGCTTCTCGGCCGAAAGAGTCGGCCCAAACCCTTCCAGCCGCGTCCGGCATAGCTCCAGACTCTGCCGCTTGCTCTCGGGGTCCAACATCCGATTCGACGGCCGCCCTCGAGACCGGTGCACCAGACCCTTGGCCCCCTCCGCCCGGTATCTCTTCCAGATTCTCTTGCCCTGCCGCCCGCTCATCGATAGCCGCTCGGCAGCCGCCACCACCGTCTGCCGCCCCGCCTTCACCTGCTCGAGCTCCACCAGCCGCGCTCTCTCCTTCGCGCTCAGCCCCACGATCTCCTCCATCGCGCCCCCTTCTTTACGAGGGGACACTTCTATCGAGTTATCGAGGGGACACTTTCATGGAGCTACGACACGACGATCGGCGCGGTTTGACGGCCTGCCGCCTTACCGCTAATCTCCGCGCCTCTCCGGACGGGTGGGGCTGTAGCTCAGTTTGGGAGAGCGCCTGAATCGCACTCAGGAGGTCGACGGTTCGATCCCGTTCAGCTCCACCATTTATTTCAAATAACTTAGCTCCGGTCCGAGGGCGCCAAACAAGTCGCCCGCCTGAGCTTCCGGCCCCATACCGGCCCTCTCGCGAGGGCTCTCGGCGCCCGAAACTTGACGGAGGCCAGTGACGTCGTTACCCTGCGGATCGACGCGCACACGGGGGAAACCCAAGGAGAGACGCAGGG
>JAMQPJ010000265.1 GCA_023717585.1 Thermoanaerobaculia bacterium | reverse complement strand
GCGGCCGAACGTTCCAGGACCCGGTACCCGCCCTCTTTTCCTTCAACTCGCCGCGGGGCGCCTGCGAGACGTGCCAGGGCTTCGGGCGTGTGACGAGCATCGATCCGGCCCGCGTCGTCCCGGACGGCAGGAAGTCTCTCCGCGGGCGGCCGGTCGCGCCGTTCAAGTCGCCCGCATACGAGAGCGCCTATGACGATCTCAAGGCGGTTTCGCGGCGCCACAAGCTGCGCTGGGACGTGCCGTGGAACGAGCTTTCGCAGCGCGAGCGCGACGTCGTCTGGAAGGGCTCGGGCGAGTGGTACGGAGTCGAGGGGCTCTTCAAGTACCTCGAAAAGAAGCGGTACAAGGTGCACGTGAGGGTCCTGTTGTCCCGTTATCGCGGCTATACGCCGTGCCCCTCCTGCTCGGGCGCGCGCCTGAGGAGCGAGGCGCTCGCGGTCACGCTCTCGGGCAAGACGATCGCCGCCGTCGCCGCCCTCACGCTCGACGAGCTGCTGGTCTTTCTGGCCGGCGCACTCCCAGGCGCGGAGGAACGCGCGCGGGGAGCGTCCCTCGTCGAGGACCTTCGGCGCCGTGTCGGGACGCTCGTCGAGATCGGCCTCGGGTATCTCACGCTCCAACGCACGATGCGAACGCTATCGGGCGGCGAGGCCCAGCGAATTCAGCTCGGCGCGGCGATCGGCAACGCCCTCACCGGCACGCTCTACGTCCTCGACGAGCCTACGGTCGGCCTCCATCCGCGCGACACGCACCGGCTCCTGGGCGTCCTCGAGCGGCTCGCGGCGGGCGGCAATGCCGTCGTCGCGGTCGAGCACGACACGGACGTCATCCGCGCCGCCGACCACGTCATCGATCTCGGGCCGGGCGCGGGAGCGCGGGGCGGGCGGGTCGTGTTCGAGGGGACTCCGGCGCAGCTGGAAAAGGCAGACACGGCGACGGGGAGATCGCTGAAGAGGGAGACAGAGGAAAGAGAAAAGATTCTTGCTTCGGAAAGAGAGAGCAGGCCGTACCAGCAATCCGCTTCGGGCGAACTCATGGCGGCCGAAACGCCGAGCGCCTTCGGCGCTTCGATCTGCGTCCTCGGCGCGCGTGCAAATAATCTCCAGAACGTCTCCGTCTCGTTTCCGCTTCGCCAGCTCGTCGCCGTGTCCGGCGTGTCGGGCTCCGGGAAGTCGTCGCTCGTCGTGGACGTGCTCGCGGCCGGCGCCCGGCAGCGCATGGGGAAGGGGCTCCTCGCGGGCGTGGACGAGGTCGGCGCGCACGACGCGATCGAGGGGCTCGACGGGGTTTTGGACGTCGTGCTCGTCGACCAGTCGCCGCTCGGGCGCTCCTCCCGGTCGAATGCGGCCACGTACACGAAGGCCTGGGACGAGATCCGGACGCTCCTCGCCCGCACGGGAGCCGCGGTGGCGCGCGGCCTCGAAAAGGGCGCGTTCAGCTTCAACGCGCCCGGCGGAAGGTGCGAGCGCTGCGAGGGAGCCGGCGTCGTCACGGTGGACATGCAGTTCCTCGCCGACGTGACGGTCGTGTGCGACGTGTGCGATGGGCGTAGGTTCAAGTCCGAGGTGCTCGAGGTGAGGCTCGAGGGCAGGAACGTGGACGAGCTTCTCGCCACGACGGTCGAGGAGGCGCGCGGGCTTTTCGCCGGCGTGCGGGCGATCGCGGAACGGCTCCAGCCTCTCGCCGAAGCGGGGCTCTCGTACCTGACGCTCGGTCAGTCCACCGGGACTCTCTCGGGCGGCGAGGCGCAGCGGCTGAAGATCGCTTCGTTCCTGAAGGGCGGCGGGCCGGACGGGCCGGTACTCTTCGTCTTCGACGAGCCGACGACCGGTCTCGCGCCGTCCGACGTGGACGTGCTGCTCGCGGTCTTCCGGCGGCTCCTCGCGGCTGGCCATTCGATCGTGGCTGTGGAGCACCACACGGGCTTCCTCGCGCGCGCCGACACGCTGATCGAGCTCGGGCCGGGCGGCGGCCCCGCGGGCGGCCGCGTCGTGTTTTCGGGCCCTCCGGCGGCCCTCGCGGCCCGGGGCGGAACTCCGACGGCCGACGCGCTCCGGGGCCGGGTACAATTTCCGTCACGGTGACGAACGATGCGTTCCGGTATGTGCTCTCCGCGGAGGGCCGTGAGATCGATCTCGTGGACGGCGAGGCGACGCTCGGCCGCAGCCGGACGTCGACCGTCCGACTCGAGCACGAATCCGTTTCGCGCTCGCACGCGCTCCTCACGTTGAATCGCGGCGAGGCCATCGTCAAGGACCTCAACTCCTCGAACGG
>JAMQPJ010000198.1 GCA_023717585.1 Thermoanaerobaculia bacterium | reverse complement strand
GGAGAGTGGCACGGGGAAGGAGATCGTGGCGCACGAGCTCCACCGCCTCTCGGGCCGGCGGGGACCCTTTCTGGCCGTGAACGTCGCCGCGCTTCCGGGCACGCTCGCGGAGGCGGAGCTGTTCGGCCACGCGCGCGGCGCCTTCACGGGCGCCGACCGGGATCGCCGGGGCCTCGTCGAGGAGTCGTCCGGCGGAACGCTCTTCCTCGACGAAATCGGCGACCTGCCGCTCGCCCTCCAGGGCAAGCTCCTGCGCGTCCTCCAGGACGGCGAGGTCCGGCGGCTGGGTGAGACCGCCGTCCGGCGCGTCGACCTCCGCGTGCTGGCGGCGACTCACCGCCCTCTCAAGGAGATGGCCGAGACAGGCTCGTTCCGGATCGATCTGTACTTTCGCCTGGCCGGGCTCGAGCTCGAGATCGCTCCACTCCGCGAGCGTCCAAAGGACCTCGCGCGCCTCATCGAAGAGACCCTCGTGGGGCGGGCGACGCTGACGCGCGAGTCGGCGTCCGCCCTCAAGGCGTGGCCGTGGCCGGGAAACATACGCGAGCTCCTCGCCGCGCTGGAGGCCGCCGTCGCTCTCGCGGCGCCGGGACACGTCATCGGCCTCGAGCACCTTCCGCGCGCCCTGCGTGAGAGAAGCGCGGGGGCGCCGGCCGCGCGCTCCTACCGGGCCGCGGTGAACGCCGCCCGCGTCGGCGCGATTCAGGACGCCCTCCTCGAGACCGCCGGAAACCGGACGCGCGCCGCGCGCAACCTCGGGATCTCGCGCCAGTCGCTGCTGTACGAGATGAAGAAGCTCCGGATCGGAGCCGAGGAGAACACTCGATGAAAGCAGCCAGGAGCGCTACTCGCGCAGATGCCGATGCTGAAGACCAGCTCAAGGCCTTCATCGGCAAATTCGTCCCGAAGGACCAGCAGCTCATCCGTGCCGTCCGAAGGGCGGTGCGCAAACGGCTCCCGACCGCCAACGAGCTGGTATGGGATAACTACAATTTCTTCGTGATCGGCTACTCCCCGACAGAACGGTCGTCGGACTCGATCGTTTCGATCGCCGCTCGGGCGAACGGCGTGGGTCTCTGCTTTATCCACGGCGCCGCTCTTCCCGATCCGAAGAAGGTACTTCTCGGCTCGGGCAAGCAGACTCGCTTCATTCGCCTCGAGTCAGCCGGTGTATTGGCGCGTCGGGAGGTTGAAGAGCTCGTAGCCGCCGCGATTGCCCGAGCGAAGGCACCCCTCCCATCTACCGGGCGCGGCAGACTCATCATCCGGTCGGTTTCAGCAAAGCAGCGGCCGAGGCGCAAGACGGCGAAGTAACATCGGGCCTTCTCTCATCACCGTGACCAGCTACGTGAAGAAATCCGAACGAGTGAAGTCACTCGCGAACACCCTCGCGAGTCATCACTCACCACGATTCGAGCTGACCGTGATCCTCGCGCTGACGGCCGGCGTCGGCGTACTTTCCTCCCGTATCATGCTTTGGCTCGGAGTGCTCTCGATGGCGCTCCGGTATCCCATGGCCGCCGTCGTGGCGTACACGGCCTTCCTCGCATTCGTAGGGGTCTGGGTCCGCGCCTACGCAACGGCGAAGTTGCTTCCACATTCCCTTCTCCGGACCTCACCACCGCCGGAGCCCGTCACCCCGGAGCTCTCCATCGCCGACGCGGCTGACGCGCTGAACCTCCTGTCCCTGTTCGAAGAGGGCTGTTTCATCGTAGTGGTCGCGATAGGCGTCGGCGCACTTTTCGTCGGACTCTTCGCAACCGTATCTGACGCCCCCGCCCTTTTGTCGGAGCTTCTTCTCGAGACCAGCATCCTGGGCGTGCTGTATCCCGCACTGCGAAGTACGCCTCGCCGAGGCTGGTTGGCGGTATTGCTCCGGCGCACCGTGGTGCCGCTGTTCGTTCTCGGCGTTGTCCTGGCTGTCACGGGCAGCATGCTTCAGAGCTACGTCCCCCATGCTGTGTCCATCAGAGACGTGTACCAGCATTGGAGAACGACGAAATAGCGGTGACCGCAGCGAACGCTAGACTCCGCGCGTGTCGCTGCGCCGCCGGCTCGGTCTCGCGCTCCTCGCGCTACTCCCGTTCCTCAACGGGCTTGCGTACGATTTCACGTACGACGACAAGCTGATCATCCGCGACAACGAGCGCATCGCGGCGCCGGCGAAGGTCGAGGAGATCTTCACGACGCAGTACTTCGGCGGAGCGCTCACGTCGGCGCAGAATTACCGCCCCGTCCTGCTCCTGACTTACGCGGTGCAGGAGTGGATTCACGGAAACCGGCCGTGGCTGTTCCGGGCCGTGAACCTCGCGCTGCACGCGGCGGTAACCGTGTGGCTCGCCGAGTGGCTCTTCGCGCTCGGCTTCGCCGCCGGCCCCGCTTCGGCGGTGGCCGCGCTGTTCGCCGTCGCGACGATCCACGTCGAGGCCGTGACGTCTCTCGTCGGGCGCGCCGAGCTCCTCGCATCGCTGCTCGTCTTCGTCGTGGCGCGCCTCTGGCTGCGCGCGACGCGAGAGGGCCGCGTCGCGTGGGGGGTCTATGGGGCGACGCTCGGCGTGTTTCTTCTCGCGGTGTTCGTAAAGGAGAACGCGATCGTGGCGCCGGGCGTCGTCGTCCTCGGCGAGCTGTTCCGCGGCGGACGCGGCCGATCGCCCCGGGAGGCGTGGGGCGGCCTTTCCAAAGCGGTGCGCTGGGCTCTCGCGGGCTTCGCCCTGCCGATCGCCGTTCTCTTCGCCGTGCGTCTCGTCGTCATCAAGGGGCTGCTCATTTCCAAGGAAGCCGGAATTTTCGAGCTCGAGAATCCTCTCGTGGTGTTCGCGTTCCCGCTGCGGGCCGCGAACGCCCTCGGCCTGGGGCTGCGCTACGTCTCGAAGACGCTCCTGCCGATTCACCTTTCGGCCGACCACTCCGCGTACGCCCTGCCGCTCGCACGCTCTCTGCGCGACCCCCTCGCCTGGTGGGGAGTGGCCGGGGCTCTGGTAGGCGCCGCCCTGACGCTCGCGCTCTGGCGGAGACGGCCTCTCGCCGCCCTGGGCCTCTGCCTCTTCGCCGGCGCGCTCTTTCCCGCCTCGAACGTCCCGTTCGTGATCGGCACGATCTTCGCCGAGCGGCTCGCCTACCTGCCCTCCGCCGGGCTGTTCTGTCTCGCGGTGGGCCTCCTCGCCCGTCCGTCCCGGGAGGTCCCGCGGGCCGGGCGGCCGTGGCGCGAATGGCTCCTCCTCGCCTCCGTCGCCCTGTACGGCGCGGCGACGATCGCGCGCAACCGGGTCTGGAAAGACGACCGGACCCTTTACGCCGACATGGTCGCGAAGGTCCCCGGCTCGGCGAAGGCCCACTACAACGTGGCTTGGGACGCGCAGCGCGATGGCCGCGCCGCGGAGGCCGTGACACATCTGCGCACAGCCGTCGCGATCTTCCCGGGCTACTACGACGGGTGGGCGCTCCTCGGGAAGCAGCTCTGGGACGAGAAGGAGTGGGGCGAGGCGATCGCGTGCTACCGAAAGTCGGTCGAGATCTTTCCGACGTACGAGAACGGACGATGGGGTCTCGCGAAGACGCTGGAAGAGTCCGGAAGAATCGAAGAGGCCCGAAAGGCCTTCGAAGACGGTGCGGATCAACTACCCGATTCGTATCCGATCGCGTATCACCGGGCCGCGTTCCTCGAGCTTCACGGCACCCTGGAGGAGGCCGAGGACGCCTGGGACGACGCGGTCGAGAACGGGGACGGCGCCGTCGCCGCGCGCCTCGCGCACGCCCGCGTCCTCCGGAAGCTCGGGCGGGAGGAGGAAGCGTGGGACGAGGCCCGGTTCGCGCTCGTGAAGGATTCCGCGAACGGCGCGGCGCGTCGCTTTCTCGCGGAGGGATACGAGCGCGCCGGCCGGACGCTCGCCGGAGGCGCGGAATGGACGCGAGCCGTGCGCGCGAATCCCGGCGATCCGGTCCTCGCGTCTGAGCTCCTCGAATACGCGGTGCGCCACCCCGGGACGCGCTTCCGGGCGCGGATGCTCGTGCCTGTCATCCGCAGGTGCATTCCGAAGCCCGACGATCGCCTCGCGAAGGCGCTCGCGGCGTTCGGCGCCTGACCGGGCCTCAGCGCGCGGGAGGGAGACCCATCTTCCGCACGATCTCGCGGAAGCGCGGCTCCGCGCGCAGCGGGTCGAAGCCGCGCTCGACGTTCAGGTAGACGAGCCGGCCCGCCCGCTCCTCGTAGGCCTTTTCGAGCCACGCGAGGGCTTCGGCCTTGCGGTCGAGACCGAGCGTGAGGATCGCGAACGGGAGGGCCGATACGAACCTCTTCCGCGCCAGCGCCTCGAGCTCCTTCAGCGTGCTTTCGGCCTCGGCCTTCCGGCCCGTGAGTCCGCAGCCATACCCCCAGAACGCGAGGGCGTCCGGGTTGCGGTCGGAGAGCTCGACGAACTTCGCCCATTCCGCGATTCCGCGGTCGCGCGATCCCGTTCGGAAGAGCGCGAGGCCCATGTAGAGGTGACCGAGCAGAGACGTCGGATCGAGCTCGAGACCGCGCTTGAGCTCGGGAAGGGCGCGGGCGGGGTCGCCCGCCCAATAGAAAGCGAGACCGACGTCGAGATTGATCGTCACGTTGAGCGGATCCAGCTCGCGCGCCTTCCGGATCTCCGCGAACGACTCCTCGAAGCGGCTCGACGCGCTCAGGAAGTTGGAGTACCACTGATGCGCCTCGGCGTCGTTCGGGTTGAGCGCGAGCGCCAGCCGGAATTCCCGCTCGGCCCCGGGGAAGTCGGCCTCGTAGGTGTAGCGCACTTCCGCGAGGGAGGTGTGCGCGCCGGAGAGAGCCGGGTCGAGCGCGATCGCGCGCGCCGCGGCCTCGCGCTGTTCCGGGATGACGTCTTTCGGGGCCTTCACGCCGTAGTAGCCGAGAAGATTGAACACGTCCGCGAGCCCCAGCCACGCGGCGGCCTCGTTCGGGTCGCGCGCGAGAGCCTGCTGGAACAGATCGAGGCTCCGACCGATGTCCTCGTCGCGACGCCGGTTCAGGAAGTAGCGTCCCCTGAGCGTGAGGTCCCACGCCTGAGGGTCGTGCGGCCGGTCCTCGAGGCTCTTTTTCTCGGCGCCCGTGAGGCGTGGCCGGAGCGAGCTCGCGATGCGCTGCGCCAGGTCTGCGGCCGCCGGGGCGGCGTCGCCGGCCCGCTCCGTCACGAGGTCGCCCCAGATCTGCGCGCCGTCGCTCACGCGTACGAGCTCGGCCTGTACGACGAGGTCCCGCCCCTGCCGCCGGACGCGCCCGGTGACGACCGCGTCCACCGAGAGATCCCGGCCGGCCTTGCGGGGGTCCGGCTCCTCGCGGAATTTGTAGACCGTCGTCCGCGCGAGGACTCGAATACCCGGAACGCGCGACACGCTGTTGATCAGGCTCTCCGTGATGCCTTCGGAGAGGTAGTCGTCGTCCGCGACCCCCGTGGCGTTCGCGAACGGAAGGACGGCCACGGAGCCGAACCCGGCGCGGAGGGTGCGGGCGTGAAAAAGCCCGGCGGCGATCGCGCCCAGGGCGATCGCCGCGACGACGGCGAGGCCTCCGACCGCGCGAACGCCCAGGCGACCCCGGCGAGGCGGTGAAAGAGGCGCCGTGACGAGCGTCGTGCTGGGACTCGAATGCCGTGCCACGCCCGGACCTGTCAGCGCGACTCTGAGAGCGAAAGCGAGATCGCCCGCGGACTGGAAGCGTCTTTCGGGGCTCTTCTCGAGGCACCGCACGATCAGGAGGCGAAGGTCCTCCGGAATCCCCGGAGCGTGGTCGGATGGGTCGGCGGGCTCGGAGCGGAGCGTGGCGACGATGGCATCCGGCGCGGTCTCGGCGGGGAAGGCGCGCCGGCCGGTGACCATCTCGTAGAGGACGCATCCCAGCGAGAACACGTCGCTGCGTCCGTCCGCCGGTTTTTTCCGGATCTGTT
>JAMQPJ010000179.1 GCA_023717585.1 Thermoanaerobaculia bacterium | reverse complement strand
CGACGCGATGGGCACGGCGCGCGCGGTCCTCGCGCGCCGTCCGACGGCGGAGGCGCGCTTCCTCGACGCGTTCAGCCGCGCGGGCGTCGCGTTCGCGGACGGTCGCGACGCCGAGGCGTGGCAGCTGCTCACGCGCGCTCTCGACGGAGCGGGCCCGGCCGCGAGCTCCCGCACGCTGCGCTTCGTCGAGGACGAGGTCCGCGCGCTCGGTCCGAACCCCGGGCCGGACGCGAGCTGGATCATGGGGATCGCCTTCGCGGACGTGCGCGGCGACCTCGGCGGCGAGCTCGCGAAGGCCGAGGAGAGAGCCCCGCGTTCCCCGCGCGGTCACGAAGCCCGCGCGCTCGCCGGGGGCCGGTAGGATTCCGAAGTTTCTTCAGGAGGTCTTTCATGCGCAAGGCCTTTCTCCTCGCCTTCCTCGTCCCGCTCCTCGCGCTCTCGCTTCGCGCGGCCGCTCAGGACCCTCCACCCGCCGAGGAGCAGGCCAAAGCGGCCCTCGACAAGTCCCCCCGCCATGGCGAATGGGTCGACGTGAAGATGCCGTCGGGCCCGGCGATCCGGACCTGGGTCGTCTACCCCGAGCGCAAGGAGAAGGCGGGCGTCGTTCTCGTCATCCACGAGATCTACGGCCTCTCCGACTGGATCCGCGGCGTCGCGGACGGGCTCGCGAAGGAGGGATTCATCGCCGTCGCGCCCGATCTCATCTCCGGCAAGGGCCCGAAGGGCGGCGGAACGGACGCGGCAGCCAGCCGCGACGACGTCGTCAAGCTCATCCGCGGCCTCACGCCCGAGGAGACGAACGCGCGGCTGGATGCGGTGCGCGACTGGGCGATCAAGCTGCCCGCGGCGAACGGCAAGAGCGCCACGACGGGCTTTTGCTGGGGCGGTTCCGCCAGCTTCGCGTACGCGGCGGCGCAGCCCGGGCTGAACGCGGCCGTCGTCTACTACGGGTCGGCTCCGGACGCCCCCGCCCTCGCGTCGATCAAGGCGCCCGTCCTCGGCAACTACGGCGGCGACGACGCGCGCGTCACGTCGACCGTCGCGCCCGCGCAGGAGGCCATGAAGAAGGCCGGGAAAACCTACGAGGCCCACGTGTACGCGGGCGCGGGCCACGGCTTCCTCCGCCAGCAGAGCGGCAAGGACGGCGCGAACGCGAAGGCCACGCGCGAGGCGTGGCCGAGGACGATCGCGTTCCTTCGCGAGATGACGAAGTAACGAAGTAAGGGGGCGGGCCGCTAATTCCGGAGGGTGTCGCCCGCCTTGAATCCCGAGCCCGAGACCGGCGCGGCCATCGAGAGGCGAGGCCCTCTCACGCTCGTGATCCTGACGCGCCCCACCTTCATCTCGTTCGCGCCGAGCACTTCGCCCGTATCGGGATCCTTGATCTGTTCGCCGACGCGATAGACGCCAAACTCGTCGCCCTCCTTGACGCCGGCTTCCGAGCCGGCGTTCACGTAGAGCGTGCTGCCGTCGGCCCTCGCGATCTTGCCGACGACGCCCGAGGCGTCCGCCGTTCCGCCCAGGCCGCCTGTCTCGAGCTTCTTGGCCGAGACGGATGTCGCGAGCTTGTCGACGACGGGGCGCAGGATCTTGTCCAGCTTCTGGCCGTCATGCGACCCGCCGCCCGCGCCCGCGACGTAGACGCTCTTGTCCGAGGACGAGTCTTTCGCCGTGTCGGCCCAGACGATCTCGCCCGTGGAGGTGTTGATCGCCCGCGCGTCGATGGCCGCGTCCATGCGCTGCGTTTTCATGCTGAAGGACGGCAGCCCGCCGTACCCGGGGACGCTTGCCCCCGAGTTCGTCACGCCGAATTCCGTGATGGCGCCCACGATGAGGTACTCGACGCCCAGCAGCTTGCCGACCTTCACGGCGGTCTTGGGGTCGACGTCGCCCGAGAGCGAGAGGTTCTTCTCCTGCATCAGGGCCTGGAGCCGCTCGCGGTCGATCACGCGGAACGCGTCGCCCTTGACGAGCGCTGTGACCATCATGTCCTGCGCGGCGCGCCCCACGTGGTACCAGCTGTAGTAATGGGTGGACTTGTCCACGAACTCCAGTACGGCGACGCGGGGTTTCGCGCCTCCCGCGGCCCTCGCGGTGGGCGCGCCCGCGAGAAGGACGGCGAACAGGGCGAAAAGAAGACAGCGGACAGGACGCATGATGGGTTTCCCTCCCTGAAGACGAAGGCATTCTAATTCCTTACACTCCCCCCGTGCAGGCGGAAGGTGAGGACGGCCCCGTCGCAATCCCCATCGAGGACGTCCTCGACCTCCACCCTTTCCGTCCGGGCGAGACGGCCTCGGTCGTGGCGGAATACGTCGCGGCGGCCGCCGCGAAGGGCTTCCGCGAAGTCCGCCTCATCCACGGGCGGGGCATCGGCGTCCAGCGCGCGATCGTGAGAAGGACGCTCGAACGGTCCTCTCTCGTCACGTCGTTCGAGGAGGCCACACCCGAGAGGGGCGGATGGGGCGCCACCGTGGTCCGGCTCGCGCAGTCCGGACCATGAGCGAAGACGCCGGCCTACTCGACCTCGTTATCGTGGGCGCTGGCCCCGCCGGCATCGCGCTCGGCGCCGAGGCCGTCGCGGCCGGGATCCCGCCCGCCCGCGTCCTCATCCTCGAGAGGGGCGAGGCCCACTCCTTCTCGATCCGGAAGTTCTATCCCGAATCGAAGCTCGTCACGGCGAACTACAAGGGCCTCCCGGCGGTCTGCACGGGAGTCCTCTGCCTCACGGACGCGAGCAAGGGCGAGACACTCACGTATCTCGACCGCGCGATCGAGGACAACGGCCTCATCGTGCGGTACGGCGAGGCTGTCGGCGCGATCCGCCCCCGCGCCGGCTTCTTCCTCGTGGAGACCGCGGCGGCGACGTATCGGTCGAAGACGTGCGCGATCGCGATCGGCATCCTCGGCCGGCCGCAGAAACCCGACTGGCCGATCCCGCCTTCCCTCAGGGCGCGGATCACGTACGACATCACCTCCGTGCCGCTCCGGAACATCGACGTGCTCGTCGTCGGCGGCGGCGACTCGGCGCTCG
>JAMQPJ010000150.1 GCA_023717585.1 Thermoanaerobaculia bacterium | reverse complement strand
TGGTTGCGGTAGAGGAGGGCCTCACGGCGCGGGCCGTGCTGCTGGCGCGGCAAGGGCACGAAGACGAAGTCCACTCGCGCCTTCATGAGCTCGTCGAGGAAATCGATCGAGTTCTGCATGTGGACGTTGTTGTCCGCGGTGCCGTGCATCACGAGGAGCTTCGTCGAGAGGTTCTTCGCGGCTTCGAGAGGCGAGGACGCCTTGTAACCCTTGGGGTTGTCCGCCGGGCGCTTCATGTAGCGCTCGGTATAGATCGAGTCGTAGAACTTCCAGTCCGTCACGGGCGCCCCCGCCACCGCGCACTTGAACGTTCCGTCCGTGTGCGTGACGGCGAAGAGCGTCAGGTAGCCGCCGTACGACCAGCCCCAGATCCCGAGGCGCGCCGCGTCGACGAACGGCTTTTTCTTCAGCTCGGCGACGCCCTCGAGCTGGTCCTTCAGCTCCTGCGCGCCCATGTTCCGGAAGATCGGCGTCTCGAACGCGTGCCCGCGGCCCCACGAGCCCCGGTTGTCCATCGTCCACACGAGGAAGCCCTTCGACGCGAGGAAATGGTCGAGGCCGGAGGCGGTGGTCCACCGGTCCTGAACCTCCTGAGCGTGCGGGCCGCCGTAAACGAAGACGATCGCGGGGTACTTCCTCGCGGGATCGAAGTCCCCGGGTTTGACGAGCCGCGTGTAGAAGAGCGTCCCGTCGGACCCTTTGAAGGAACCCATCTCGACGGAAGAGAGCGCGTAGCCGGCCCAGGAACCGGCCGTGTCGTCGAGGACGCCGACGAGGGCCCCCGCGGCCGTGCGGACGATTGTCCTCGGCGGAGTCGTGGCGTTCGAGTACGTGCTCACGAAAAAACCGCCGCCAGGAGACGGCACGAACGAGTGGGAGCCGCGCTCCTGTGTGATGCGCATGAGACCGGTCCCGTCCAGCTTCGCCCGGTAGACGTGGCGTTCGCGGGGATCCTTCTCGGTGGCGGTGAAGAAGACGAGACCCGCCCTGGCGTCGACGGCCCACGGCCCGTCGATCATCCAGCCGCCCGCCGTGAGCGCGTTGACGAGCGTGCCGTCCGAGGCGTGGCGGTAGAGATGGAAAAAGCCCGTGCGCTCGGACCGGAACAGGAACGTCCCGTCGGCGAGAAAGCGAGGCGGCTCGATCGCGTTGACCCAGGCGGGGTCCGTTTCCGTGAGGAGCTTCTTGGGCGCGCCGCCCAGGCGCGGCAGGAGGAAGACGTCGAGCGTCGTCTGCGGACGATCCAGGAGCAGGAAGCAGACCTGCCGGCCGTCCGCGGTCCAGGCGAGCTCCGGCGCCACGTAGACGTCGTCGGGCGCAGGCGTGAAAGAGGCCGTCTCCCGGCCGGTGAGGTCGACGACGTGCACCGACGGGATCGCATTCGGGTCGCCTGACTTCGGATAGCGCTGGGGAAGGACCTTGCCGTTCACGGGAGTGAAATCCACGACGGGGAACGCGGGCACCCGGTTCTCGTCTAGGCAAAGGTAGGCGATCGCGGCAGAGTCCGGCGCCCACTCGTACGAGCGCCTGCCCCGCCGGCGCGCGAGCTCCTCCTCGTAGACCCAGTCGAGCACACCGTTGAAGACGTGTTCGCCGCCTGTCGCGGTGAGGCGGGTCTCCACGCCCGCCGCGCGCTCCAGGGTGAAGAGATCGGACTTCTTCACGTACGCGACGCGCGAGCCGTCCGGAGAGAACGTGGGCGACTCCTCGTCGTCGGGGTCGTTCGTGAGGCGCCTCGGCCCGGCGCCGGGAGCGAGGAGCCACAGGTCGTGGTCGAACGCGACGAGGAGGACGTCGCCCCTCGGGCTCCAGAGCCCGCCGCGAGCCGAGAGCTTCCGCTCTTTGCCGGCGCGATCCTTCACGCTCACGGGTGGAAAGAGCACCGTCTTCCTCCCGCTCTTCGCGTCGAATTCCCAGAGCGTGGCGGGCGCCTCGGGTCCCGTGTCTTCCGAGACGACCCAGGTCACGCGCGCTTCGTCGCGCCAGGTGAAGCCGCTCGCACCGGGACCGCCGAACGCCGGTTCCGAGATCTTCTCGAGTGTGAGCGGTTTCTTCGCGGCCTGAGGCGGCGCCGCCGCCGACTGGGCGACGGCAAGAACCGCCGCGGCGAAGATCACTTCGCGCTCGCCGCCGCCATGGGTTGCATCGTGAGGGGATCGCGGAGCGGAACTTCGGTGAGCTTTCCGCCCGTGAGCTCGGCGAACTTGACCGGGTGCTTCGGATCGGGATTCAGGAGGTCGGCCTTCTTCCCGACGACGAGGAGCGTCACGGCTTCGGGCTTGAGGAGCCGCTGTGCCTGACGCTTCACGTCGGCCTTCGTCACTTTCTCGACCTTCGCCTGATACTTCGCGTAGTAAGCGGGGTCGGAGGCGTAGCGCCCCGTGAACTCCTCCTCGGCGAGGAGGCCGGTGACCTGCACGGGCGTCGAGAAGCGGCGCGGCAGCGTGTCGATGAACGAGCGCTTCGCGGTATCGAGCTCCTCGTCGGTGACCTCCCCGTCGCGGAGCTTCTTCAACTCCTCGATCACGATCTGGGAGGCGTAGGCGGCCGTCCGCACTTTCGACTGAAACGCGGCGCCGAACCGTCCGGGGTACCAGATCCCGCCCTGAAGCGCGGAGCCGGCCGAGTACGCGAGGCCTTCGTCGGAGCGGACCCGGTTCGTGATACGGCTCGTGAACCCGCCGCCGCCGAGGATGTCGTTCATGACCACCGCCGCGAAGAAGTCCGGGTCCGTCCTCAGGAGACCCGGCAGCATGACCGAGACGCGGCCCTGGTTGACGTCCTTGTCCACGAGAAACGAGCCGGGCACCAAAGCGTGGCTCGGCTTCGGCACCGGAGGGGCCGCCTCTCCTTTGTGCGGCCAGCTCGCGAAGAGCTTGTCGAGCCTGGCGGCCATGTCCGCCTTCCTGAAGTCGCCGGCGGCCGCCACGAGCATGTTCCTGGGGTCGACCCACTTTCGATGGAAGGCGACCAGGTCCTCCCTCGAGATGCCGTCGAGAGAGGCCTTCGTCTCGAAGCGAGTCAGGTAGAAGTC
>JAMQPJ010000081.1 GCA_023717585.1 Thermoanaerobaculia bacterium | reverse complement strand
CGAGAGTGACAGGCGAGACGGAAGGCGGGCCCGAAGGAACGATGCGAGCCGCGGCCGCGGCGGCACGGGCGAGGAGATCCTCCTTCCAGAGGCTCGGCGCCGACCTTTTCACGAAGGACGGGATGAGCCGGTCCAGCTCGCGGCGCATGCTCACGGCGAGCGCGCGGCACTCGTGCGAGGGGTGTGTCAGGAGGCGGTTCAGGAGGTGCTCGTACGCCTGTCCCGTCGCGAAGATCCCGAGATTCGTGAGCGTCGAAGCGGGGAGGTAGCTGCGCATGACGTCGCAGGCGTGCGCCCGCACGGTCGCCGCGTACGCGCGCTTCGCCGCCTTGAGCAGCTCTTCGTCGCGCTTCACGTCCGCGAAGTCGAGCGGCTCGCCGGTCTTGGGGTGGCGGACCGACACGGACTCGATCGGGAGCACCTTCTCGATGTGGGCGATCATCCCGTCGATCTGGGCCGCGTACGCCCCGAAGAGGCGGTCCATGAGCGCCACGTACGCGTTCCGGTGGCGCGACGCCATGAGCGACGGCTCCCGGAACCACGGGAAGTCGCCGCGTTGGTCGCGCTGGTCGAAACGGACGTAGCGGGTGGACTTCTCGAGGAAGGCGATACCGATCCGCGCGTCTTCCAGGACCTGCGCCGTCACGTTGGAGACGCCCTCGATCGCGAGGTGCGCGCCGCCGAGCTGCGCGACGGAGTCGTCGCCGTATCCCACGAGGACGCGGTCGTAAAACGCGCGCGCCTTCTTCAGCGCATCGCCTTCGCTCGCCGCTTCGGTGCCCGGGAGGACGCCCGCCTCGCCCTGGAACTCGTCGAGGAAAACGCGGCGCAGGCTCTTGGACGACCGGCTGTAGCGGGAGAAAAGCGCGCCCGCCACTTCCTGCGGGAGTTTCAGCCCGAAGACCGGCGCATCGACGTTCGTGAAGTAGGGCGCGAGACGCTGCGCTTCTGTCTCAGAGAACTCGTTCATTTCGGATTCGAGTTTAGCCGGGGAAAACGAACCTCGTTTTCCCCGGACCCCTTTCAGGTGGATCCTCGTTTCCCCCGGACCCCCATCGGGTCCCTTCAGGGTCGGGTTGCCTGGATGAGCGCCGCCGTGAGGGGGGAGAGCGTGCGCCCCTCGCGCGACCCCGGCGCCGCGAAAACGAAGACGTAATAGTGGCCCGGTCCCGAGAGCAGCGGGATGTCTGCGCGCGCCACGCCGCGCACGAGGTCGACCTCTCCGCGCGAGCCGTCCGGGTACTGGTTGTAAGCGGGAGCGCGGGCGAGAAGACGCTGCGACGGGGCAGGATAGGAGTAGGAGCCGCGGCGGCGGATCTCCTCGAGGGACATCGGGCGCGGCGCCGGCTCGAAGCCGACTTCGAGAGCGGCGAGAGCCCAGCCGGGGGGCAGCTTCACCGCGAACGGAGCGCGTCCGCGCGCCGGGACCGGCGCCTGTGGAACCTCGACCCACAGGGCGACCCGCCGGCTGAATTCCTCCACCATCCGGAACTCGCCGCCGGCCACGGCGGCGCCGATGCCCACGTGCGTCCACTCGGGGTCGAGGACCGTGCGGCGATGTCCGTCGTCGGGGGGCCTCTCGGCCATCATGCTGGCGTGGGCATCGAGAAGGAGGCGGGACACCTCCGACGCTTCCACCGCGGCTCCGGTTCGCGTCAGGGAGCTGAAGTTCTCGCTGTGGTAGTCCACGCCTCCCGCGAGGGCCCACCGGAGATACGGCGGCCGGCCGGCCGTGTCCCAGTGGCCCGAGGAGCGCGACGTTGCCGCGTCGAGGCAGAAAGCGTCGCCCACGCTCGCGCCGAGGAGATCGTACGCGACCGGCGCCACCCCCGCGGCTCGCCGCTCACGGTTCAGGCGCTCGAAAAGACGGGACTTGGCCTCGGGAAATCTCTCCGCGTACGTCGCGCCTGCCGCGTTCCCGCCCCGGCGCACGACAGGAACGGGCGCGTCCGTGCGGCTTGCGGGCCGGGAAGCGCATGCGGCCGCGAGCAAGGCCGCGGCCCAGGCGAGCCATCGATGCGCCATCGGCGACCTCTGCACCGTAGAATCCTACGGCCTCATGATCCGTTTCGGTACTTCCGGCTGGCGAGCGGTTCTGGGGGAAGAGTTCACGTTCCCGAACGCGAGACGCGTCGTCACCGCGATCGCGCGCGCGATTCGGGTTTCGGGGGCTCCGCCGGCCGGGGTCGTCCTCGCGTCGGACACACGTTTCCTGAACGAGCGGTTCGTGGACGAGGCGGCCCGCGTCCTCGCCCGGGAAGGTGTCCGCCCCCTCCGCGCGGACCGCGACGTGCCGACGCCCGCCGTCGCCTTCACGATCCGGCGCCTCGGCGCCGCGGGCGGCATCAACTTCACGGCCTCGCACAATCCGCCCGAATACAACGGCATCAAGTTCTCCACGGCAGACGGGGCGCCCGCGCTTCCCGACGTCACGGTTCGCATCGAGGCCGAGATCGCGAAGACGACGGAGGAGGACGCCGCCTCCGCCCCGGAGGCGAAACACGACGTCCTCGACCCGCGCGGCCCCTACCTCGAGAGGCTCGCGACGTTCGTCGACACCGCCGCTCTTCGGAAGTCGAAGCTCCGCGTGGCCGTCGACCCGCGGTTCGGCACGTCGCGCGGCTACCTCGACGTCTTTCTGCGAGACGCGGGCGCGGACGTCGCGCTCATCAACGGGCACCGCGACCCGTACTTCGGGGGCCTATCGCCCCAGTGCGACGAGAAGAACCTCGCCGCGCTGTCGAAGCTCGTCGTGTCCGAGAAGCGCCGCATCGGCCTCGCGACGGACGGCGACGCGGACCGCTTCGGCATCCTCGACGCCGACGGAACGTACGTCGACCCGAACCACTGCCTCATGCTTCTCGCCGACCTCCTCCTTTCCCGCCGCCGCGACGGCGACACCCGGGGGATCGCGCGTTCCGTCGCCACGACGCACGGGCTCGACGCGGTGGCAAAGGCGCACGGAGCCTCCGTCTTCACGACGCCCGTCGGCTTCAAGTACATCGGTGAGCTCCTTCTGTCGGACAAGATCACGCTCGGAGGCGAGGAGTCCGCCGGCTTCACGATGGCCGGCCACGTGCCTGAAAAGGACGGCCTCCTCGCGGGCCTGCTCCTCGCCGAGCGTGTGGCCGCGACCGGCGAGACGCTCTCGGGCCTGCTCGCGGACCTCTTCAAGCGCGTCGGCCCCTTCCATCCGAAGCGCGCGGACGCGCACCTCGATCCGGCGCTCGCCGCGTCGATGAAGAAGCGCCTCGCCGAGAATCCCGACTCGCTCGCGGGGCTGAAGGTTCAGGGCATCGACCGCACGGACGGCCAGAAGCTTCTTCTCGGCGACGGCCGCTGGATTCTCTTCCGGCCGTCGGGTACGGAACCCGTCGTGCGGATCTACGCGGAATCGGCGGACGAGAGGGAGACCGAGAGACTCCTCGAAGCGGCAAAGAAATACGTCTTGAACGGGTAAATTCCCTTTCTAAGCAAATCTCTCTTTCTTTCCTTTCTGACGAGGAGCCCACATGTACGCCATCGAAAGCATCCACGCCCGCGAGATCCTCGATTCCCGCGGCAACCCCACGGTCGAAGTCGAGTGCCTCCTCGAGGGCGGGGCGTCGGGGCGCGCGGGCGTGCCCTCCGGCGCGTCCACCGGTTCGCGCGAGGCCCTCGAGCTGCGCGACGGTGACAAGAAGCGCTACGGCGGCAAGGGCGTTCTTTCGGCCGTCAGGAACGTCAACGAGACGATCGCGCCCGAGGTCCTCGGGATGGACGCCCGCCAGCAGGCCGAGGTCGACCGCCTGATGATCGACCTCGACGGCACCGACATGAAGACCAAGCTCGGCGCGAACGCGATCCTGGGCGTCTCGATGTCCGTCTGCCGCGCCGCGGCCGAGGCCTGCGCGCTCCCCCTCTTCCGCTACCTCGGCGGCACCGGCGCCGTGACCCTCCCCGTTCCGATGATGAACGTCGTGAACGGCGGGGCGCACGCGGACAACCCTCTCGACATCCAGGAGTTCATGCTCGTGCCCGCCGGCTTCGGGACGTTCCGCGAGGCGCTGCGCGCGGGGGCCGAGGTCTTCCACGCGCTGAAGGGAATCCTGAAGGGCAAGGGGCTCGCGACCGGCGTGGGCGACGAGGGCGGATTCGCCCCGAACATCGAGTCCACCCGCGCGACGCTCGACATGCTCGTCGACGCGATCTCGAAGGCCGGGTACCACGCCGGCAAGGACGTCTTCCTCGCGCTGGACTGCGCGGCCTCCGAGTTCTTCGAGAAAGGCTCCTACGCTCTCGAGGGGAAGAAGATCTCGCCCGCCGACATCGTCGCTTTCTACGAAGGCCTCGCTCTCGACTACCCGATCCTCTCGATCGAGGACGGCTGCGCCGAGGGCGACAAGTCGGGCTGGAAGCTCCTGACGCAAAAGCTCGGGTCGAAGATCCACCTCATCGGCGACGACAACTTCGTGACGAACCCGAAGATCCTGAAGCTGGGCATCGCCGACGGCATCGCGAACGGCCTCCTCGTGAAGGTGAACCAGATCGGCACGATCACGGAGACGCTCGAGGCCGTGCGGATCGCGCAGACCGCGCGATACGTCACGGTCATCTCCCATCGTTCGGGAGAGACCGAGGACACGACGATCGCGGATCTCGCCGTCGCCGTGAACGCGGGCTTCATCAAGACGGGATCCCTTTGCCGCTCCGAGCGCGTCGCGAAGTACAACCGGCTCCTCCGCATCGAAGAGGATCTGGCCGAGACGGGGGTCTACCCGGGCCTCGCCGCGAAGAAAGCCTGACGCGCGCGAGCGTTCTGCGCGAAAATGGTCCGTGCGGATCGAACGGATCGTCGGCGGGGAGCGTCCGCCCCGCGTCTTCGGGGTGAAGAAGCTGCCCGCGGGCCGCCGCGAGGAGCCGCGCCCGCTGCCCGAGCTGATGCCCGACACGCCGGCGCCCGCCTCCGGCGCCCGCCCGGAACGCAGGCACGTGAGACCCGTCTCGTACGTCGCGATCTCGCTCGTCTTTTCTCTCCTCGTGTTCGGCTTCTTCCTCCTCAGCCCCAGCGGTCTTCTCAAGGTGAGGAAGCAGCGCATCCAGCTCGCCGCGATGCACGCCGAAGTCGAGAAGCTGTACGCAGAGAATCTCCGCCTCGAGGAAGAGGTCGTCGCGCTGAAGACCGATCCGAAGGCCGTCGAGAAGATCGCCCGGGAGACGCTGAACCTCGTGAAGCCCGGAGAGGTCGTTCTGCTCCTGCCGGAAGGCTGGCAAGCCCGCGTGAAGCCGCCTGTCGCGCCTGCCCCCGCCCCCTCTCCGGCGCCGCGCTGAAATCCGTTCCCGAGGGCGCCCGGGCGAGCGCCGCCCCGTCAGGGGACCGAGGCGAGATCGGCCGCGACCTCGCCCGCGTGCTTCGCGGGCGAGACGGATTCGTAGACCTTCGCGATCTTTCCTCTGGAGTCGATCAGGAACGACTTCCGCCTCGCGAAGCCGAGAAGACCCTCCACGCCGTAGAGCTCGATGACGTCGCCATCCTCGTCCGCGAGGAGCCGGAACGTAAGGCCATTCTTCTCCGAGAAGCGCTTCTGCGCCTCGACGGAGTCCTTCGACACGCCGAGGACGATGACGTCCTTCGGGAGCTTCGGGCCTTCGTCACGGAAGGCCTGGGCTTCGATCGTTCAACCGGGGGTATCGGCCCTCGGGAAGAAGTAGAGGACGACGCGCTTGCCCTTGAGCGACGCGAGCGAGACCTTCCTGCCATTCTGGTCCTTCAGCGTAAAGAGGGGCGCGGCGTCGCCCCGCTTCAGAGTCGTGCCCGAAAAGAGCCCCATGGTGTCGCCTCCCCGCTCAGGGTAGCGGAAGACTACGACTCGGAGGGGCCGAGCACTTCGCGAATCTTATGCATCAGCCCGAGGGGCGTGAACGGCTTCTGAAGAAACTCCGTCCCGGCGTCGAGGAAGCCGTGGTGCGCGATCGCATTGTCGGTGTAGCCCGACATGTACAGCACACGGAGGTCCGGTCTGAGGCGGAGCAGCCGTTCCGCGAGCTCCGGACCCCTCATGCCCGGCATCACGACGTCGGTCAGCATGAGGTGGATCGGTCCCGAATGGCTGACCGCGATCCGTTCGGCCCCGGCCGGACTCTCAGCGAGAAGAACTGTGTAGCCGGCCTTTTGCAGGATGAGGTTCGTCAGTTGCCGGATCGCGGCGTCATCCTCGACGACGAGAACGGTCTCGGACCCGATCGGCGGCGCCTTGCGGACCCCCGAGACCGGGCGCCGGACGGCCGCATCGCCGGCGTAGCGCGGAAGGTAGACCTTGAACGTCGTGCCCCGCCCCGGCTCGCTATACACGGAAATGGAGCCGCCGCTCTGGTGCACGATGCCGTGAACGGTGGAGAGGCCTAGGCCGGTGCCCTTCCCCGCCTCTTTGGTCGTGAAGAAGGGCTCGAAGATGCGATTCTGCGTCTCCACATCCATCCCCGCCCCGGTGTCGGAAATTGCCAGGAGCACGTACGGTCCCGGCTTGACCTCCGCGTGCGTCACCGTGTCGGCGTCGTCGAGCTCGACGTTCTGCAGCTCGAAGATCAGGCTGCCGCCCTTCGGCATGGCGTCCCGGGCGTTGACCGCGAGGTTCATGACGACCTGCTCCAACTGGCCGCGGTCCGCCTTCACCCGTCCGAGGTTCGCAGGCACGACGACGCTCACCTTGATCTCCTCGCCGATGAGGCGTTCCACCATTGTCGACAGGCCGCTCACGACGTCGCCCATATCGAGGACTTCGGGAACGAGCGTCTGTTTGCGGCTGAAGGCGAGGAGCTGCCGGGTCAGCGCGGCGGCCCGCTCGCTCGCCCGCCTGACTTCCTGCATCGCCTCGTGCAGAGGGCCCGGCCCCAGCCCCTGGAAGACGACGTCGCTGTAGCCGAATATGACCGTGAGCAGGTTGTTGAAGTCGTGGGCCACGCCGCCAGCGAGGCGGCCGACCGCCTCCATCTTCTGGGATTGCAGGAACTGGGCCTCCAGCCGCTTCATTTCGGTGATGTCGCGCGAAACCGTGTAGAAGAGCTCGACTTCTCCGTTGGTGGCTTTGCCGGCCAGCAATGCCATCAGCACTGGAATCTCGCGGCCGTTCCGGTGCAGAAACGCGGCCTCGCCCTCCCACAGGCCGTCGCGTACGGCCGCTGGCAAAACAACTTCGACCAGACGTTTGTTCATCCAGGCCGGATGCACATCGCCAATCTTGAGCTTCCCTACGTCCTCGTCTTCCCCAAGTCCGCACATCTTCCGGCCGTGCTTGTTGATGTATTGGATCTGCCCGGTTTTTGGATCGGCGAAGCCAATGAAGTCCGGACTAGCCTCGACGAGGGCAGCCAGCCGCTCGCGCTGCGCTTCCACCCGCTTGAGGTCGGTGATGTCGCGCATGATGGTAGAGATGAATTCCGGTTCCCCAGTCGAGTTCCTATGAACCACCAACACCTGTGAAACAGGTATCTCACTTCCATTCCGATGCAGTAACACGTTCTCGCGCCGCCACGTTCCCTCCCTGAGAACGGTGGGGATACCCTCTTCCACAACCAGTTTCGCACCCCGACCTGGGTGCATATCCCCGATCTTCAGATGACCGAGGTCCGCATCTTCCGGCAACCCCACCATTCTCTTCGCGGCCCGGTTGTGATACATGAGATTCCCCTGCAGGTCGGCGACTCCGATGAAATCCGGGGATTCCTCGATGATTGCCAACAGCCGCGTCTTCTCCGCTTCTGCCTGCCTGTGCTCGGTAATGTCGCGAATCACGGACAGCTGATAGTGCCGACCGGCAAGCTGGATCGGGTGGGAGAAAACCTCGACGGTGAGGTTTGCCCCACCCTTCTTGACGTGTCGGGAAATGCCGCTCCACGGCTCCGTGGCAGCGGCGGCGACCCTTTCCATCGCCGACGCCGCCTGGTCCGGATGCCAGATTTCACTCATTGTCTTCGAGAGGAACTCCTCACGCGAGTAGCCGTAGAGGTGGACGGCGGCTTCGTTCACGTCCGTGATCGCGAACGTCTCCTGGTCGACGAGCCACTTCGGGAGCGGGCTCTCGTCGAACAGTGTTCGGTACCTCTTCTCGCTCCCTCGCAGCGCTTCCTGCGCCTGGCTCAGGAGCAGCGGCGCCTGATGCGCCGCGTCGACGACAGCGTCGATCTGTCCCTTCGCGAGCGCCTCGTTCACCTGCTCGGCCTCGCCGAGCCGGTGGCGGAGCGCCTCGTTCTCCTGCCGAAGGATCTCGTTCTCCCGCGGCGTCACGGCGCGACTCCGAGCGCGAGAAGCACGGCCTCGTGGTTGCTGAGGTTCCCCACGACGCGCCGAACGGGGGGCGGCGCGAGGCGCACGAGCGTGGGCGAGAGGAGGACGCCGTCCGCCAGCCCGCGCAGGGGCTCCCGAAGGACGTCGACGATCTCGATCTTCACCGGTTGGCCCGAGGACTCTCCGCCCGGGAACAGGATCCCGAGGTTGCGGATAGCGGCCGCCGAGTTTGGAGCTTGACCCGCGACGTAAAGCCGGAGCGACAGGGGCTCGCGGCTGCCGGGCGCTGCGCCCCGAGCGGGCTCGTGCTTCAAGGTTTGCGCCGCGCCGGTCGGGCAGGGTCATTTGCCTTCGGGACCCGCCCCCGCCGCATCCGGCGTACCTCACCGGCATGCGTCGCTCCGGTGCCGACGTCGCCAGCCCTCTCCTCCCGCATTCGCTTCAGATCCTGATCCCTGCCGTCCCGCTCCTGGCGAAGCGCCTCCATGCGGCCCGTCAGGTCGGCGACGGATTCCTCCGTGAGCCGCTGCTTCTCCTCGAGCGCGCGCCCGACCTTCAGCCGCGCGGCCCGCTCCTGCTCCTCCCGCTCCATGCGCAGCGTCCCCATGAGGACGGCGCCGGCCGCGGTGTAGACGTCGGTCAGGTGGAGCCCGCGCTTCGAGAGCAGCAGCTCGCGCACCTGGTTGGAATGAGCCATTCCCCGCGACTTGATGATCGTGAGCCCCCGGTTCCGCTCGCCCCCCTGGATCACGTAGGAAAGGTGGATCCACGAATCAGCGATCGTGGAGACGCTCGCGGACGAAGCTTCGCGGAGGCCGTCGAATCCCTCGAGGAGGCTCGTCAACACGGTCGTGATGTTGAGTCTCCTCTCGAGTGCCATGAAGCGGTCGAGCTGGCCTCGGGGCTGAGCTGGGCCCGCATTGTTCGTGAGCGCCGAGAGCGGGTCGATCACGAGGCAACGGCTGCGGTGGGCTTCGAGGAGCGACCGGATCTGCAGGAGGTGCTCTTCGGCCGGTCGCGCCCCCGCGTGCGCCGAATACATCCGGAGACGGCCGGACTTGAGGTGGCGGTCGAGACGGATTCCGACGGAGCTGAGGTTTCGGACGATCTGGGCCGATCCCTCGTCGAAGCTCACGAAGAGCGTGTTCTCGCGGCGGCAACAGGCGGCGTCGGCGAATGCTCCCGCGAGGATCGACTTCGCGGTGCCGGGGGCTCCCGAGATCAGGATGCTGGTGCCGCGGAAGTAGCCGCCATCGAGCATCGCATCGAGGTCGGGGACACCGCTCGAAACGCGTTCCCTTGACACCTTGTGATCGAGCGTGTCCGCCGCGAATCCCGCGACCTCGACGCCATGGACGGTAATCACCATGGGAACCTCGTTGCACGAAGCCTTCCCGCCCCGGTACTTGAAGATCTGGAGATACCGGCTCGCAACGTTGTTCACGAGGCGGTGCTGGAGGAGGACGACGCAGTCGGCCAGGTACTGGAGGAACCCGTAGCGCGGCGAGAGCCCAAGGTCGGCCTGCTCGGTCTTCGCGGTGATGATTCCCGACAGACCGCTCTCGCCTAGCCACTGGTGCAGCCGGAGAAGCTCGAGGCGCTCCGCCGCAGGGTCGTCAAGCTGCGCGAGGAGCATGTCGATGCCGTCGAACACGATGCGGCGGGCGCCAATCTGCCGCGTCTTGGCCGAAAGGCCCGCGAGAAGGCCTGCGAGATCGAACGCTCCTGCTTGAACGGTCGCGCTGTCGAGCCGGGCGTCGAGGAAGAAGAGCCTGTCCTTCTGAAGGCGGGGAAGATCCCAGCCGAACCCGCCGGCGTGTTTGACGATCTCGCGCGAACGCTCTTCGAAGGCGACGAAGATGCCGGGCTCATGCGCCCGCCGCGCTCCCTCGACGAGAACCTGAAGCGCCAGGATCGTCTTCCCGCTGCCGGGTCCGCCGACGATGAGCGTCGTTCGTCCGCGCGGCAGCCCGCCGTCGGTCAGCACGTCGAGGCCCGGCACGAACGTTGGAAGGCGGTCCGGAGCTTTCTTTACCCCAAGCTACCCCGATTCTCGGAGTCGCGAGAAGCCCCGTCAAGGATATCCCCGGCAACCCTTGATGGTTCATCCGCATCAGAGCCGGCCCGTTTTCCTGCCTTCCCGCATGACCGGCGTCATACGCTTTTCTCCGTCTGGCTCCGTATCGTTCCCCCGGAAACGGAGGACGACGATGCAGATCGAGACCGGCACCCCCGTCGGCGAGCGCCCCTTCGGCCGGAGCTGGGAGAAAGAGTCCCTGACGGCGGTCGTGAAGTTCATCCTCGAGACGCACCACGTCTACACGCGCTCGGCGATCGCAACGCTACCGCCGCTCGCGGCGAAGGTGCGCGGCCGGCACGGCGACGCGCACCCCGAGACGGTCGTCGTGGAACGGCTCGTGACGCGGCTCGTCGAGGATCTCGAGCCGCACCTCATGAAGGAGGAGCAGATCCTCTTCCCGTACGTCCTGTCGCTCGAGGCCGGAGCGCAAACCGACTCGTGCTTCGGAACCGTGCGGAACCCGATCCGCGTGATGCTGGGAGAGCACGAGGCGGTCGAGGGAATCCTCGGCGAGCTGCGCGCCGTCACGGGGAGCTACGCGCTTCCATCCGACGCCTGCGAGTCGTTCCAGGCCCTCTACACCGGCCTCGAGGACTTCGAAGCCGACCTCCACCGGCACATCCGCATCGAGAACGACATCCTCTTTCCGGGAGCGATCGCACTCGAGACGACTGGTTAATCCGAATCAGGGCGGAGCGCTCCGCCGGCGACTAGATTGCCCCTACAGGAAGGACTGTCTCCTGACGGGCACGGGGAACCGGCTTCGGCTCGTCTTCTCTCGCCGCGTATGACAACCGTCATACACCGCGTTTTTCGTACGGCCTAGCGTCGCTTGGGGCATCGAGGGGGGAGCAGGCATGCGTGACGTCGCCGGGGCCACGGCCGATGGCGCTTCGCCGGCTGCCGCCGTGCCCGCGCTGCTCACGGTCGAGATCCCCGGTGAGGGCTACCACCGGGGGCTGATCTCCTGCCAGGCCGCGTGCCCCGTGCACACGGACGCCCGGGGCTACGTGCGCGCGATCGCCGAGGGGCGCTTCGAGGAGGCGTACCTCATCGCCCGCGGCCCGAACCCGTTCGCATCGATCTGCGGCCGCGTCTGCGGCGCGCCCTGCGAGGCCGCCTGCCGGCGCGGGAAGGTGCCGCGGGTGGACGACGACGGGACCTTCGTCGCGAACGACCGTCCGATCTCGATCCGCGCCCTCAAGCGCTTCGTCTGCTCCCTCGCGGGTCCCGAGTCCCGGATGCCGACGGCCGTCCTCGACGCCATCCGGCGTTTCGTCCCGGAGGTTTGCTCCGACGCCGACGAGATGGCGGCGCTCCTCAGGGGCGCGATCGACGGGTGCATCCCGCGCGCCGCCGGCCAGAAGGTGGCGATCATCGGCGCGGGTCCCGCCGGGCTTTCGGCCGCCCACGACCTCGCGCTCCTCGGATTCAAGCCGGTCGTCTACGAGAGCGAGCCCGTCGCCGCAGGGATGCTCGCGGTCGGCGTCCCCGCCTACCGGCTCCCGCGTGAGCTCATCCGGCGCGAGGTCGCCGTCATCGAGGCGCTCGGGGTCGAGATCCGGTGCGGCGTCACGGTGGGCAAGGACGTTTCCTTCGAGGAGCTGCGGCGGACGCACGCCGCCGTCCTGATCGCCGTCGGCGCGAAGCGTTCGCGCGCCCTCGGCCTCCGCGGCGAGAACGGGCCCGGCGTCCTCGGCGGCGTGGACCTCCTGCGCTCCGTCTCCCTCGGCGAGCCGCTCGCGCTCGGGCGCGACGTCGTCGTCGTCGGGGGCGGCAACGTCGCGTACGACGTCGCGCGCTCGGTCGTCCGGCAGATCGCGTGGGACGCGGCGCGCACGGCCGCGCGCCTCCCCGGGACGGGCCGCGTGCGCCTCGTCTCCCTCGAGGAGCTCGAGGAGATGCCGGCCGACACCGTCGAGATCCGCGAGGGCGACGAGGAAGGGGTCGAGCGGCTGAACGGCTGGGGCCCGGTCGCGATCGAGCGCGACGCCGCGGGCGCCGTCACGGGCGTCACGTTCCGCCGCTGCGTACGTGTCTACGACGAGAACCGGCGGTTCTCGCCCGTCTACGACGACGCCGTCCGCCAGACGCTCGAGGCCGACAGCGTTCTCCTCTCGGTCGGGCAGGCGCCGAACCTCTCGTTCCTCGCCGAGGGCGGGGTGGACGTCGAGGAGATGCGCCCGGGCTGGCCGAAGGTCGATCCCGCGACGCTCGCGACGACGGCGCCCGGCGTCTTCGTGGCCGGCGACCTCGCGCACGGGACGCGGCTCCTGATCGACGCCGTCGCCTCCGGAAAGGCGGCGGCTCGCTCCATCTACCAGACGCTCACGGGCCATGCGCTGACGTCCGACACGCTGACGGCCTTCCTCACGCTCCCCGGCTACCGGCGCGAGCGCGGGTACGAGTCGATCCGGCGCGTGTCCGTTCCAGTCGCCGAACCCGAGGAGCGGCTCAAGCATCCCGAGGCCGAGGTCGAGACCGGGTACACGGCCGAGCAGGCGATGCGCGAGGCCTCGCGCTGCCTCGACTGCGGCGTCACACCGGTCTTCGACGGCTCGCGGTGCGTCCTCTGCGGCGGCTGCGTGGACGTCTGCCCGACGCTCTGCCTGAAGCTCGTCGACCTCGCGGATCTCGCGCCCTCGGCCGATCTCGCCTCGGCCATCGCGCGCGACCTCGGCCCCGATCTCGGCGACGCGACGGCGATCCTAAAGGACGAGGACCGGTGCATCCGATGCGCGCTCTGCGCCATGCGCTGCCCGACGGACGCGATCGCGATGGACCGCGTGACCTTCGCCACGACGTGGAGGACCGCATGACGACGACCTCCCTCCCCGCGCGCTCGCGGCTCGACCCCGAGCCCGTCGCGCGCCGCGACTTCCTCGGCCTCTCCGCGCTCTGGGCGGCCGGCTCGGCGCTCGCGTTCGCGATGCTCGGCGCCCTTCGCCTCCCGAAGGCCGCGGTCCTGCCGTCGCCCTCGCGCAAGTACAAGGTCGCGCTCCCCGACACGCTGCCTCCCGGCGAGGCGTTCGTCCCGCCCGGCCGCAATGTGGCCGTCTTCCGCGACGCCGAAGGCGTCTTCGCCGTCTCGACGGTCTGCACGCACCTCGGCTGCATCGTCAAGACGAGCCCCGAAGGTTTCGACTGCCCCTGCCACGGCTCGCGCTTCGCGAAGGACGGCTCCGTCACGAAGGGCCCTGCGCCGCGCGCGCTCGCGTGGCGGAAGGTCTCGGGAACCGGCGGCACGTACGTC
>JAMQPJ010000068.1 GCA_023717585.1 Thermoanaerobaculia bacterium | reverse complement strand
GGTACGGTGTCTCGGGGTCCCTGGTGCGCTTCATCGAGGCGATGCGGGGCCGCGCGACCATCGACCGCCTTCTTCGCGTCGGCACGAATGCCGCGGCGATGGCGACGCTCGGCATGACCGAAGGCGCGTTCCTGTCCGCCTGGCGCTGGGAGGTCCGGAAGCCGGCGAAGCGCTGAGGAGGGTGCCGGTGCGCCCGGCGGCGGGGATGCGATAAATTCCGCGGGAAGAGAAGCGAGGAGTCATCGTGAAAAACATCCTTCGATTCGCCCGTGTTTCCGTCCTGACCGTGCTTCCGCTCACGCTCGTGTCCTGTGTTTCGAAGAAGGAGTTCGAGCAGCTGAAATCCGAGAACAAGACGCTCAGCGACGAGAAGCAGCGTTCCCAGCGGGAGCTGGGCGCCGCCGGGGCGGCGACCGCGGAAATGCAGGCCACGCTCGACGAAGTCCAGAAGAGCCTCGAGGACCTGCGCATCAAGGAGCTCAAGGCCGTCCGGACCTCGCTCGCGGTCGCCCAGGAAGGCAAGGCCGCGCCGGGGCGGCGCGACGAGCTCAAGGGCGAGATCGAAGAGATCCGCAGGGTGGTCAAGGCCAATCTCGCGAAGCTGTCGGCCCTCCAGAAACAGAAGACCGCGTCGGACCAGAAGATCACGACGCTGGAGCGGCTCATCGGCGAGCTGCGGAAGAGCCTCGAGGAAAAGGAGGCCACGATCGCGGCGCTCGAAGAAAAGACGCTCGTCCTCGCGAAGGAGGCGGACGAGCTGCGCGGCACCGTGAAGGAGAAGGAAGCCGTCGTCAAGGAGAAGGAGGCCGCCATCGCGGACCGCGAAACGCAGATGTCGACGGCCTACGTTCTGATCGCGACGCAGAGCGCGCTGAAGAAGGCGGGCCTCGTCGAAAAGAAGGGTTCCGTCCTGGGTCTCGGAGGAAACTGGCAGCGGACGGGCCAGTTCGACGAGACGCTCTTCAAGCAGATCGACACGCGGAAGGAAACGGAGTTCGCCGTGGGCGCCGCGCCGGACAAGGCGCGCGTCCTCTCGGACCACCCGAAGGACACCTACGCGCTCGCCGGGACGGGCCCGAAGGCGAGCACTCTCACCGTGAAGGACGCGGCCCGCTTCTGGAAGGGAAGCAAGTACCTCGTCGTCATGCTGCCGGACTGAGGCGCCGGGCGGAACGGCTCCTCAGCGGGAGGCGATGCGCGATCCGTCGTCGAGCGGACCGCCCGGACGAGGGGCAAGGGGCTCGAAGCGCGCCGTGAAGTGGCGGAGGGCGCGCGGGGCCTCGGTGATGCGGTAGCCCGGCAGGGCCGCCGCGTTTCGCGCGACCTCGAGGACGGCCTCGGCGACATAGTCCACGTGCGACTGCGTGTAGACGCGGCGCGGGAAGGCGAGGCGCACGAGGTCCATCGGACCGGGCTTCTCTGTGCCATCGGGCTTCAGCCCGAACATGACCGTTCCGATCTCGACGCCGCGCACCCCGGCGACCTCGTACAGCGCGTTCACGAGCGCGATTCCGGGGTACTGGAGCGGCGGGATCTGCGGGAGGAGGGCTCGGGCGTCGAGGTACACGGCGTGTCCGCCCGGCGGCCGGATCATCGGCACACCCGCGGACTCGAGCTTCTCGGCGAGGTACTCGATCGACCGGATGCGATAGTGGAGGTAAGGCTCCTCGACGACCTCCTCGAGCCCGCGCGCGATCGCCTCGAGGTCGTAGCCGGCGAGGCCGCCATACGTCGGAAACCCCTCCGTGAGGATGAGGAGGTTGCGCGCGTCCTCGGCCCACGCGTCGTCGTTCATGGCGAGGAAGCCGCCGATGTTCGCGAGCCCGTCCTTCTTCGCCGACATCGTGCAGCCGTCCGCGAGGGAGAACATCTCCCGGGCGATCTCCTTCGGCGTCCGATGCGCCTGCCCTTTTTCCCGGAGCTTGATGAAGTAGGCGTTCTCGGCGAAGCGGCAGGCATCGAGAAAAAAAGGCTTCCTGAAGCGGTCGCAGAGCGCGCGCACGCCGCGGAGATTCCCGAGAGAGACGGGTTGTCCGCCGCCCGAGTTGTTCGTCACCGTGACCATGACGACGGGGATGCGGTCGCCGTCCTTCACGAGAGACTCTTCCAGCGCCGCGAGGTCGATGTTCCCCTTGAACGGGTGGAGAAGGCCCGGGACGCGGCCCTCGGCGATGACGAGATCGCGCGCCTCGGCGCCCTCGACCTCCACGTTCGCGCGGGTCGTGTCGAAGTGGTTGTTGTTCGGGACGACGTCGCCCTTCTCGAGGATCGTGTGGAAGAGGATGCGCTCGGCCGCGCGCCCCTGGTGCGTGGGGATGATGTGCTTGAAGCCGGTGAGATCCTTCACCGCGTCCCGGAAGCGGTAGAAAGAGCGGCTGCCCGCGTACGACTCGTCGCCCTGGATGAGCGCCCCCCACTGCGCCGAGGACATCGCGCCCGTCCCGGAATCCGTCAGGAGGTCGATGAGGACGTCCTCCGCGTGGAGGAGAAAGACGTTGTATCCGGCAACCGCGATCGCCTTTCGCCTCTCGTCCAGGGTCGTCGTCTTGATCGTCTCGACGGATTTGATCCTGAAGGGCTCGATGATCGTGCGGAATTCCATAGCGAAAAGAGAGTATCAGCGGGTCTCGCCCGGAGAATCCTCGGCGTTCGTATCGAACGGCCGGGGGAGCCGGACGACGGTCACGGTGCACGGAGCCTTCGCCACGACCTCCTGCGACACGCTGCCGAGGAGGGCGCGCATGGCGGAGTTCGCCCGCGCGCCCATCACGATGTGGTCCACGCGATTCGTGCGCACGTATTCGAGGAGCGCCGCGGCCGGGTCGGTGGCCTCCAGGACGTGAAAGGTGATCCTGTTCTGGAGCTCCGACAGCGGCTGCGCCCAGAGCTTGAGCTCCACGAGCCGTTTCAGGTGCTTGCTCCGGCCCTCCTCGTCGAGCGTCGTGTCGAGCGCGATCCGGTGCTGTTTCAGGACGTTCACGCACGCGAAACGCGCGTCCGGCAGAGTTTCGAGGATGCGCCTGACGGTGACGCGCAAGGCCTCGTGAAGCGGGTCCGAGCCCTCGGCGAGGTCGATGGCGAGAGCGACGATGGGCGCCGTCGAAACCTGTGCCGCGACGGCTTGCCGTTGCGCCGGGCGGGCGAAGGCGGGATGGAAGCGGCGCCGGATCACGGCGCTCCATGGGTCCCGTCTCAGCCGCTCCGAGCGCCCCGTCAGCTTGGTCTCCTCGGGGTGCGAGAGATCGAAGGCGAGCTGGGCCGCCGTGGGATAGCGCCTGGCGGGGTCCGCCTCGAGGCAGCGAAGAACGATCTCCTGCAACCAGGGCGGAAAATCGGGCCGGCGTTTGCGCGGCGGGACCGGATCGCGCCAGAGCCGCCGCTCGAGCCCGCGTTTGCCCCTCGGGTCGCCAAAGGGCCGCACTCCCGTCGAGAAGAAGTAGAGCAGCACGCCGAGCGCGAAGAGGTCGCTCCGCGCGTCGCGCCGGTCGCCGAGGACCTGCTCGGGCGCCATGTAAGGCGCGGTCCCGTAAGGAACCCGGAACTGCTCTCCCATGAGATCCGGAAGCTGATCGTGGTGCGCGAGCCCGAAGTCCACGAGCGCGACGTCGCCGGTGCCGTCGCGCATCACGATGTTCGAAGGCTTGACGTCGAAGTGGACGACGTGCTGGCGGTGCAGGTCGTCGAGCGCGACCGCGACCCTGGCGCCGATCGCCGCGACCTCCGCGTAGGGGAGCGGCAGGTCACCCAGGCGGCGGAACAGCGTCCGACCGGCGATGCGCTCCATGACGATGTAGGGGTGGACCGAAAAGTCGCTCGCGGCGACGAATCTCGGCACGTGGATGCCGGAAAGCCGCGGCAGGATCATCTGCTCCATCTCGAAGCCGACGATGGCCGCGGGGTCGTCGCCCTCGAGCATCGTGGGAATCTTCATGAGGATCGGCATCCGGATGTCGGGCCGCGTGACCGCGCGCAGCGCCGCCATGCCGCCCGTGTGGAGGAGCTCGCCGACGAGGAAGCCGTCGATCGTCGCGCCCTTCTGGATCGGATTCGTCGCCATCCGCGTCAGAGTCCCCACCGCAGACGCTCGGCGAGCATCGCGGGGAGGCCCGCGGCGCGGATCTTCTCGGCCGCGGCGTCGATGTCGTACGCCACGCGAAAGGTCGTGATCTCGGCCCGGGCGGTGTCGAGCAGGGCGTAGGCGGCGGACGGATTGCCGTCGCGCGGCTGGCCGACGGACCCCACGATCGCGAGCCAGCGGCGCCGCGGAAGGAGGGGCACCGGGATGCCCGCAGCGGGCCGGAACGCCGTCGTCTTCGAGGCGCGCGCGGCGCCGGGGGCATCCGGCACGTTGTAGAGCGCGGGCTTGTGCACGTGCCCGCACAGCGTGAGGCGCTCGGTCGTCGCACGGAGCGAGCGCGCGGCGTCCTCGGCGTCCGTCACGTACGACCAATCGGAAGGCGCGGCGGCGTCCGCGTGAACGCACAGGAAGCCGTCCTCCACGTGCGTCAGAGGCAGCCCCGCGAGGAATGCGCGATGCGCGGTTCCGAGCTGGTTCCGCGTCCACTCCAGGGCGACCTCCGCGGGCGGGTCCATCGACCCGCCCCACTCGCCGATGGCCGCGTCGTGGTTTCCGCGGAGCGCGATTCCGCCCTTTTCGACGTGTTCCATGAGCGCCTGAACGACCCATTCGGGATCGGCGCCGTAGTTCACGTAATCGCCCAGGAAGAAGAGGCAGTCTGCGTGCTGGTCTTGCGCGTGCGCGAGGCACGCCTCGAGCGCCTCGCGATTCGCGTGAATGTCGGCCATGAACGCGATCCGCATTCCGGGGCGCCGGACGTTCATCCGGCGGCCGCGTGCCTCTTCGCGAGGGCCGAGCGCTTCTGCCAGGTCTCGCGCGCGAGGGCCACGTCCTCGAGAAACCAGCCGAGCTCCGAGAGGAGCAGCGCCTGCGGGCCGTCGACCAGGGCCTTTGCGGGGTGGGGATGGAAGTCCACGAGCACCATGTTCGCCCCCGCGACGACGCCCTGCGCCGTGACGTGCATGAGGTCGAGGATGCCGTCCGGCGCGCGCTCGCGCGAACCGACCGAGTGGGAGGGGTCGATGCACACGGGGAGGCGCGTGAGGCGCTTGACGACCGGCACGAGCGCGAAATCGACGAGATTCCGGTGCGGGTCGCCGAGGTTCGTCTTGACTCCCCTGAGACCGAAGACGATCTGCGACTTGCCTTCGCTCGCGAGGTATTCGGCGGCATTGAGCGATTCGTTCAGCGTGATGCCGAAACCGCGCTTCACGAGGACGGGAAACTCCGGCTGCCGGCCCACGGCCTTCAGGAGCTCGAAGTTCTGGATGTTGCGCGTGCCGATCTGGAGCATGACGCCGGTGGGCTTTCCCGTCTTCTCGAGGCACTCGGCGATCTCGTCGACGTGGCTCTCGTGCGTCACCTCCATCGCGATGACGCGAATGCCGTATTTGCCCGCGAGCGTGAACACGTCCTTGAGGCAGGTCTTGCCGTGCCCCTGGAACGCGTAGGGGCTCGTGCGCGGCTTGTAGGCGCCCATCCGCGTCGTCGTGAGTGAGAAGCTCCGGAGGGCGCGGAACATGGCCTCGACGTTCTCGTTCGTGTCGACGGCGCAGAGGCCCGCGAAAACGTTCAGGTTGTCCTGCGAGAACTCCACGCCGTTGTACGTGAAGCCGCTCGCGCGCCGGTCGTCCTTGTGGCGCCCGAGAACGCGGTACTCCTCGGAGACGCGCACGACGCGCTCGACGCCGGGCAGGACGGCGATGTCCTCGATCGCGAGATGATGCGTGTCGCCGATCAGGTAGACCTCGGTCACGGTCTTCTGGGCGCCCTTCACGCGATGCACCCGCACTGCGATCCCGGGCAGGCCGCGCAGCGTGTCCAGGAGGTTGCGCTCGGCGGCCGCGTTGGCGGCGAGAACGGGGTCCAGAAGGACGATCATTCGGTCCTCCCCTGGCCCGAGGGAAGGCGGTCCACGCGGCCGCTCTTCGTCGTGCGGGCCGGATAGGAGCCGAGCACTTTGAGATACGGGCATTCGGCGGTCAGGGAAGCGATGGCCCGCGCGGCCGCGTCCTCGGTCTCGGCGCCCTCGAAGTCCACGTAGAAGAGGTATTCCCAGGGGTGGCGCGGCACGGGACGCGACTCGAGCTTCGTGAGGTTGAGGCCGTGAGCGTCGAGAAAGTTCAGGCAATGCGCGAGCGCGCCGTGACGATGGGGAGTGGAGAAGACGAGCGAGGTCTTCGTCGGGATGCGCGGGTCGGGCGTCAAGGCGAGCGCCGAGACGACCACGAAGCGCGTCCAGTTGTCCTCCTGATCGGCGATGTCGCGCTTCAGGACGTCCAGAGAGTGGCGCTGCCCGGCCTCCTCGGAGGCGATCGCGGCGAACGCGACGTCGCCCGTCTCCTTCACGTGGCTGGCGGCCTCCGCGGTGTCGACGAAAGGCACCGCCGTCACGCCCGGAAGCTGGGCGAGGAAACGGGTGCACTGCGCGAGCGCCTGGGGATGCGAGGCGACGCGCGTGATGCCGGTCAGGGAAGATCCGGGCAGGCCGAGGAGGCAATGGCGGACCTCGAGGATCTCCTCGCCCACGATCTTCAGCTCCGTGTGCCGGAGCAGGTCGTAGGTCTCGTTGATCGAGCCGGCCGTCGTGTTCTCGATCGGGAGGAGCGCATACCCGGCCTCGCCGGACTCGGCCTCGAAGAGCGCCCGCGAGAAAGTCGGAAAGCCCGTGAATTCCATCGTGCCCTCGCGGTCGCCGAAGTACTTTCGCGCGGCGAGATGGCTGTACGCACCTTCGGCGCCCTGGAACGAAACGCGGTTCGCGTTGCCGAGGGCGCGCTCTTTGACCTTCCGGTCGAGGAGCGTCTCCTCCTGGACCTTCACGGACATGGCGATGACCTCGCGGAAGATCTCCGTTGCGCGAAAGGGGTCGAGGCCCAGCTCGCGGGCGATGGACTCGACGCGGGCCAGGAGCCGTGCCTCGCGGTCGAAGTCGCGCAGGAACGGACCGCCCTTCGCTTTCAGGCGCCCCACCTCGGCGACGTGCGCGAGGCGTGCGGCCAGCGTTTCGAGGAGACGGCGGTCCGTCTCGTCGATGCGCTGCCTCAGGATCTCGAGCTCTTCCATGGAGAGGGCATCTTACCGGGCGAACAGACGCGGAGACGCATGGACGCGTACACGCATGCGCTTTGCCCGACGACGAGCAAAAAACGCCCGCCATTCAGCGAGTTCTGTCCCCGGCTTACGCGGAGCGTGCTCGGGCCCTGCTCCGCGCGACTCTCGCCCGACGCGCTTCGCTACTGAAAATAGCCGTTGACGTCCACGATGAGGTGAACGGAACCGGGCGCGCTGTTGAAGACGCCTACGGTCGCGCTCCCGTTTTCCGCCATCTTGAGAATCGTGTTGTTTGCACGGGTCTGTCCCGGCCCGAAGGAGATCGTGCTCGCGTTCGGTACCGCGGCGTCACCTGGATAGAAAACCAGGGAACCTGCGGCCGTGGGGCTGGTGACCGTCACGTTGACGGACAGCGCGGTCGCCGAGGCCGGAATTCCGCACCTCCCCGCGGGAGACAGCACGCGCGAAAAGGCCGCAGCCAGCACCGGCGCCGCCGCGTCCGGCCCCGAGGCGTTGCGCGTGTCGAGAACGCGACAGGGCGGCAGGTCGTGGAAGGTTGCTCCGTTCTGGAGCGGCGTGGGAGTCATGGTCGGCGTGAACGTTGGTGTCGGCGTCGATGTCGCTGATAACGCCGGCGTTGAGGTAGCTGTCCGCGTCGGCGTCGAGGTCACTGTACCTGTCGTTGTCGGCGTCGGCGTCGAGGTCGCTGTACCTGTCGCTGTCCGCGTCGGCGTCAAGGTCGCCGTACCTGTCGCTGTCCGCGTCGACGTCGAGGTCGCGGTGCCTGTCGCTGTCCGCGTCGACGTTGAGGTCGCGGTACCTGTCGCTGTCCGCGTCGACGTTGAGGTCGCTGTCCGCGTCGGCGTCAAGGTCGCCGTAACTGTCGCTGTCCGCGTCGGCGTTCGCGTACTCGTGGGCGGCAGGCCCTGTGAGAAACCGGCCGGTGCAATCGCCAGCATTCCCGCGAGAACGACGCTCGAAACCTCCATTCGGAGATCGATTCTCATTCGCCGGCGGATTCTAGCCCAAGCGCGACCGGCTGTCCGCGGGCGCCGCTCCGCGCAGCCAGCTCGAGCGCACGATCGCGGCCGTCACCGGCCGCTGACGCCCGGGTTTCTGCTATCCTCCGCGGTCCGATCGAGTGCGGTGGGAGTAGCTCAGTCGGTAGAGCGTCGGATTGTGGTTCCGAATGTCGCGGGTTCGATCCCCGTCTCTCACCCCAGTTTTCCCGAGTGTTTGAAAGCCCCATATGCGCCCGTAGCTCAGCTGGATAGAGCGTCAGACTCCGGATCTGAAGGCCTCCGGTTCGAATCCGGACGGGCGCACCACTCCCACGGAGGGGAGGCCTGAAATGCCCGCCGTCCGTGATCTCGCCGAGACCATCCTGGCGGCCTGGCGGACCAATCATCAGGTAACTGTCTTTCTCGTCAGCCACGTCCCCACCGCGATCTGGGCGGCTCCGGTCCCCGGAGCCCCGCGGAAGACGATTCGCATGCTGGCCGGCCACCTTCACAACGCCCGGTGTATGTGGCTCAAGACGCTGGGCCGGCCCATGGCATCCCGGTTCCGCCCGCCGTGGACCGCCGGAAGGTGAGCCGCCGCCAGTTGATCGCCGCACTGAACAGGAGTAGCCGGGGCATCGAGGCGCTCTTGCGGCTGGGGTGTCGCTGCGGCGGCGAGGTTCCCGCCAGCCCGGCTTACGTGTGGCGGAATCTGCCGCTGGACGTCGGTCACGTGCTGACATACTTCGTGGCCCACGAGGGCCATCACCGGGGACAGATCGTGTTGGTGGCGAGGCAGATCGGCGCCCGCTTGCCGGCCGCAGTGACCGCCGGCTTGTGGCAGTGGACGAAACGTGCCGTTGAGTAGCTATGTTCACTCAGGGCGATTCCCCGGCTCATCGCAGACGATCTCGCAGACGAGGTCCCCTAACGAGTGCACCTAGCGTCAAGAGAGCCACGCCTCGTCATGCGAAAATGAGTCTGAGTCCGGAATGAACCCGGGGGAAGGTCAGCGGCCGAAGCCGTTGTCTTTCTCGAACCGGATCGGGCCCTGAGGGTGAGGTCATGACGATACCCGACCCCGTGACCGCGCTGCTGATGTTGAAGCATGCCCTCCCGCCGCCTGCCGCATCAAAGCCCGCGCGCGACCTGACGCAAGCGGAAGCCCGCGACGTCGTCGTCTCCTACGCGCTGAATCGTCAGCTGGAGCTCGAGAAGCCGGTCGCGTTCGGAAGAAACGGGAACCTGACGTTTCCGCTCGTCGGCGCGAGGTCGACGCTCGGCCTCGACATCGGCGGCGTCCATTTCACGCCGGACAACAAGAAGGCCGCGGGCTGGACGCGCACGGGATCCATGGACATGCGGACGGCGGTGCTCGCCGTCCGACTCGCGCAGCATTTGAAATCGAGGTGGGGCGTCACCACGATCTTCTGGGGCGGCATGGGGGTGGGGCGCGCCGACACGGACCGGCACGGGAAGGGGTTCGCGATCGACTTCCACGGCGCGATCACCCGCATCGGAAAGTTCGACGTCTTCGAGGACTGGGGAAAGCAGCCGATCACCCTGCCCAACGGGACGAAGGTCCCCAAGTGGCCCCCGGGCACCTGGCCCCATTTCCGGCTGGACGTGGACACGAGAGCCGGGGGCTTCTTCTATGACGTCTACCATTGGCTGACCGGCGAGGCCGCGGACGCCCGCGGCAAGCGGACGTCGATCGGCGACAACAGCTACATCCTCTGCCCGGACATGCCCGATATCACCTGGCGCGACCTTCATCAGGACCACATCCACTGCGAGATCGACCGCTGACGGAGTCGCCGGGCATTCGATCGCCTCGGGCGCACCCTTCTGCTCGAGGCCTCACGGCCCGACCACTGCCGAGACGAACGCGCCGTCGCCGCTCCTCTGGTTGGGGGCGCCGCCGTCGTTGATGACGGCGTACGCGACGAATGGGTTGTTGCCGGACGTACGCGTCACCTTCGCGTAGCCGTTCGTGACGCCAGGCGCGTGCGCCGCGAGGATCGTTCCGATCTGGAAGAAGCCCTTCGCTGGCACGGTCGCGTCCGTTTCGCCGGCCTTCAGGCCTGTCGCGCCGTCGTAGAGATCGAGGTGGAACGTGTCCGTCGAATCGTCGGCAGACCCGACGTTCACGAGCGCGAGGTTCGTGCGGTTGTCCGCGTTCTGCTGAAGGCCGTAGAGCCACGCGGCCGCCGTCGCCTCGGCGCCGTTCGGGACGGCGGAGTAGAAGAGGCCATACCGGCCACCGCCTCCTGCCGCGGACGTCCGCGCGCCGATCGACACGCCGCGCAGGTCGCCGGAGGCGTCGCGCACGAAGAGTGCGCCCGCGAACGTCGCGCCCGGCCCGCCTGAGATCACGCCGCGCGACCTCAGAACCTCGACGAACGCGGGGAGAATCTGCTGCTCGTTCGGGAGGAGCGTGAGGTTGAAAGTCACTTGCCCGCCGGGCAACGCGGAGGCGACGTACGTGCAGAGGAGCGTCCGTGCGCTCGCCGAGAAGTTCGTCACGACGAGCTCGGTCGAGAACGTGTTCGTCTCGACGACGACGGGGAGCGTCGCGCCCGTGATCGCCGTCGCGGGGCTCGCGGCGACCGGCTCGACGAACGAGCCGTCGGAGTTCGCCTGGTCGTTGATCACGCCGTACGCGTAAAACGGCGCGGTCCCCGAGACGCGCTCGACCTTCACGTAGCCGTTCGTGAGGGAGAGCCCGTTCGACGCGAGGATGCCGGACGTCTGGTTGAACCCCCCGGGCGCGAGGGTGATGTCGGGCAGCGCCTGCGTGCGCGGGCTCGCGGGGTCGCCGGAGACGACCGTGAGGCGCAGGGTCACGTCGCCGTCGGCCGGGCCGCCGGCGTTCTGAACCGCGACGTTCGAGCGGTCCGTCGCGTTCTGCCTCAGGCCGCAGAGCCAGACGGGCGAGGAGAGGAGGCGGGTGGACGGGAGGCCGGCGTAGGCGAGGCCCGCGCGGCCGTTCGCGACGGGCGTCGCCGTGCGGACGGTCGCGGCGGCGGCATTCGGCGACGAGAGGCCGCTAAAGCCGATCGTGAGGGTTCCGCCGCGGTTCCCGGCGTCGCCGAGCGGGATGCCGAGGTTTCGCAGGTAGACGATGGCGTCCGCGACGAGCTTCTGCCGCCCGGCCGGAAGCGAGTCGGTCGCGGTTCCGCTCGAGCCTCCGAAGGCCGCCGTGTACGTGTAGGAGACCGTGGCGTCCGTCGTTCCCCGGTTCGTCAGGGCCATCTCAGTCGTGAAGAAAGAGTCGTTCGCGCCCCCGGAAGAGAGGACGATGGGCACGAACAGCGAAGAGGCCGCCACGGCGTCGAGAGCCGCGAGGGCGTCGACCTTGCCGTAGCCCCAGGTGTTGTTCGGCGTCGCGCCGGTTAAGGAGTCGGTCCGGGCCGTGCGCTGAAGAATGGATTTGACGGCGGCCGCGTCGAGCTGCGGGTTCGCCTGCAGCATCAGAGCGACGATGCCCGTGACGACTGGAGCCGCCGCGCTGACCGCGTTCACGCGCCCGTACAGGCCGCCGCCGCCCTGGATCATGTTGGAGCGGAACGTCGCGTAGTAGGACTTCGGGTCGAACGTCGTGAAGATGCTTTCTCCGGGAGAGGCCACGTCGATTCCGAGGCGGCCGTCGAACGTCGGGCCGCTGCTGGCTCCGGCCCAGATCTGCCCAACGGTTCCCTCCCCCGAAATGCTGCGACCGATGCCGTCAATGTCTACCCAGCTCGTGCGGATGACGTAGTCGGTCGGACAGACGTTGTTCCGCGCGGTCGCGCCGTCCCAGATGGCGCCGGGCGTGACGTGATCCCGGAAGAAGTTCGCGTTCGCGGACGTGAATGCCGCCGAGGGGTTGAGCGTCGCATCGAATCTTCCCGTCGTCACGGTCGTGCCGCGCAGCTGGACGGTGTAGACGCCCGTCGGACCGTCGAGCCGCAGCCAGATCTGGCGCTTGCCGTTCTGGACGCCGTCGAAGACGCGCGTCGAGCCGAGCTGGTAGTAGACGAACGTCGCATTCGAGACAGTCGCGAAGTCGGCGTTCGTCGCGGGCGAGACGTATGGCCCGAAGGTTCCGGACGGCGTCTGGACGGTCACGTCGAACCGGTCCGCCCCGGGGTACCAGAGATCGAAGGTGAGAGAGCCGGCGAGCCCCTTCTGGATGCTGATCGACTCCGTAGCGCCCTGGGCGACGTTGCCCCCCGCACGGTTGGCGATGCCGCCCTGGTCCCCTGGCCCGGTCAGGAAGACGAGGCCCGGGATGCCGGGGCCCACCGTGGCGTCGATCTTCCGCGCGAGAGAGCTCGTCCCGTCCGTCGAGCTGCCGGTCGATCCGAGGTTGAGAAGCATGGCGGCGGGCATGCCGAGTTCCCGAGCCTTGTCCTTCACGAAGTCGAGGGCGATCGGGATGCGCGCCACGTCGTAGAAGGCGGCATCCGCGGGCTCGCTGTCGTGCGCGGGCGTCCCGTCGGCCGTGATCTTGATGACGAGGAGCGTCGCCTCCGGCGCAACGCCGCGGTACTTTTCACCGGCGCTGTTGCGACCGTTCCCCGCGGAAATGCCCGCCGTCGCCGTCCCGTGGCCGAGCGCCTCGCGGGTTGCGAGCGTGGGGCCGCCGGTCAGGGCGGTGTTGACCTGCTGACGCGTGTAGAGCGTCCCCTTGCCGTACGTGTTGCCGGCGGCAAACGCGCCGGTGTCGTCGGTCAGATCGAAGATGTAGGCGATCCGCGTCGTCCCGTCCGGATTCCGGAAGTCCGCGTTTTTCCAGTCGATCCCGCGGTCGAGGAGCGCGACGATGACGCCGCGGCCCGTCAGGCCGTATTTCGCGACGACGGCGTCGATCTTCGACTCCGGGCGCACGCGGTCCATTCCGAGGGCCGCCGGGGAAACCGAAAGGGCCGCTGCCAGAAAGAGGCAGGCCTCACCGGCCCGGACGAGGGTCGAGCGCGCGACGGATTTCCTCATGAACGCACCCCCAGAGAACGGCTTCGCTTTTCTACGTGGAATCAGCTCCGGAGGCGGCAGGTTACACCGCGAGCCGACCCGCGGCGCTACGATGAGAGGGATGCCACACCCTCCCGGCCGTTCTCCCGCCGCCGACGCGCTCCGCGGCTCGCCGTATTCGACGCTGCTCGCGAAGATGGCGACGCATCGCGGCGAGATCTATCCGCTGCACGTGGGCGACACCTGGAAGGAGGCGCCCGAGGGTGGCCGGCCCGAGGAGCTCGGGCGGGGCATTCCGGGCATCAACCGGTACACCGACGTCTGGGGCCTCCCGGAGCTGCGCGAGGCGATCGCGGCGCGGGCCGCGGCGCGCACGGGGACGAGCGTCGCGCGCGGAAACGTGCTCGTGACCGGCGGAGCCACGGCCGGTCTCATGGCTTCAATTGGCGCGCTCGTATCTCCCGGAGAGGAGATCCTTCTACTGGCCCCACGCTGGCCGCTCGTCGAGGGCCACGTCCGCATGGCGGGTGCGACGCCGGTCGAGGTGCCGCTGCTCCTTGGCGGCCATTCGGGGGACCTTTCGCCCGAGTCTGCGGTCGCGGCCGTGGAGGCGCACGCCACGGAGAGGACGGTCGGCCTGTACCTGAACACGCCGAACAATCCGTCGGGCCGCCTGATCCCGCGCGCGTCGCTCGCGGCCCTCGGAGCCTGCGCACAACGGCGGGATCTCTGGATCTTCGCGGACGAGGTGTACGAGGACTACGCGTACGCCGGCCCGCACGCGTACGCCTTCCCGTTCGCGCCCGAGCGGACGGTTGCCGCGCACTCCCTGTCGAAGGCCTACGGCCTCGCGGGCGCGCGGCTCGGGTGGCTCGTCGGGCCGGAGGCCGCGCTCTCCCAGATCGTGAAGTTCGGCGCTCACACGATCTACTCCGCGCCGACGGCCTCGCAGCACGCGGCGCTCCGGATCCTCGCGGGCGCGGGCGATGCCTGGGTCGCCGAGGCGCGGACCGAATACGCGGCGACGGGACGCGAGGCTGCGCGACGGCTCGGGATGCCCGCGCCAGAAGGCGGGACGTTTCTCTTCCTGGATGTCGCCGATGCGCTGGACGAGCGCGGGCTCATGGGGCTTCTCGAGGATGTCGCGGGCGAAGGTCTCTTTCTCGCGCCCGGCCCCAGTTTCGGCCCCTACCCGACGCACGTGAGGCTCTGCTACACGGCGGTCCCGCCCGACGTCGCCCTCAGAGGCGTGGACGTTCTCGCGAGAAGACTGTGACGCACTCCTTAAATCATTCCAAGAAAATACCTTGTTCCAATCTGCGTTGGATCGACTCACATCGGGGAATAGCCCGGGAATGAGAGGCGTTATCGGGGCATGTCGGAAACTCTGACTCTCCCCGTCCTCCCCCTTCGCAACGCCGTCCTCTTCCCCGGCGTCAGCTTCCCGATCTCGGCGGGGCGCGCCGGAACCCTGCGTGCCATCGAGCACGCCGTCCGCCAGCCGGACTCGCTCATCTTCGCCGTGGCGCAGCGCGCCGACGTCGAACGCGTGACGCCGGAGGGTCTCTTCACGATCGGCACGATCGCGAGCGTGAGCTCGGTCCAGCGCGGGCCGGGCGGGATGCGCCTGCTTCTCGAGGGCAGGCGGCGCGGCATCGCGATGCGCGTCGTCGAGAAGCCGAACGGCATGATGGAGGCCGTCGTCGTGGATGCGCGGGAGATGGCGCCCACGGATCCGAAGGACCCGCTCTTTTCCGCGCTGCACAAGGAGGCGCGCGAGCGCGCGGCCGAGCTCGGCACGAAGTTGGGTCTGCCGGACGAGGCCGTCGAGCAGTTCCTCGCCCAGGTCGAGCAGCCGGGCCTCCTCGCGGACCTCGTCGCGGGCTACATCGACATCCCGACGCAGGAGAGGCAGCAGCTTCTCGAGACGCTCTCGGTGGAGGACCGCTTGCGCCGCGTCCTCGTGCACGTCCAGAGGCAGATCGGCATCCTCGCGGCGCAGGAGGACATCCAGTCGAAGGTGAAAGAGCAGCTCGGGGACCGCCAGCGCGAGATGCTGCTCCGCGAGC
>JAMQPJ010000050.1 GCA_023717585.1 Thermoanaerobaculia bacterium | reverse complement strand
TGTACGTCCGTTCCCAGTCGAGGCGCGCGACGAGCGCCTTCGGGTTCACTCCGGCGGAAGCGACCCCGTTCTCCAGAGCCTCTTCCGCCGCCGCGCCCACGAACGCGACATGGGGGCCGGGAGCGCCGATCTCCTTCCAGGCCGAGGCGGACGTCGCGACCTCGATGACGTCGAACTCGGCCCGGACGAAGTCCGGAGCGGGGGCCGGGGGCGCGTACCAGAAGTCGCGGGGCTGGACGCGGACGAGGCGCGGGCGCCGGCCCGGCGCGACGTCGAGGATGTGATGCGGACCCTCCACGGGCGCCCAGTGCGCGAAAGCGGGCGTGGAGCGGAAGGGCGCGTCGTTGTCGTCCGCGAAGTACGGGAAGGGAACGCCCGAGTGGATCAGCAGCCGGTCGAAACCCGTTTCCTGTAGGGCGCGGGCGGTCGTCGCCGCGCGCGCGGCGACGTGCGCGGAGTAGGTGGCGAAGGGTCCGTTCCTGCTCACGGCGTGACTCATGCGGAAACGGCCGCGGACAGGCCGAGGCTCTCGGCGGCCGCGACGAGGCGCAGGAGCGTCTCGTGCAGTTCACGGCGCGTCCTTTCGATCTCCGCCCCGAGCTCGGCGAGGCGGCTCGAGGCGGCGGCCTCTGCGCGTGTCCGCGCCGCCGCGTAGTCGGCCTGCAGGACGTCGAGGCGCTGCACCGCGCGCAGGCGCGCGGTCTCGAGGTCGGCGAGCGCCTCCGGGGAACGGAGGTAGTTCGCCGTGACGCGGGCCGCGTCCCTGATCCCCTCCCACCGGGCCGCGAGCTGGTCGAGCGGATCGCCGTCCATCGCCTGGGCGGACGTCACGACGGACACGTCCAGCTTGCTTCGAGCGAGCGCGAGGGCTTCCCTGACGGCGGGAGACGGCGCGCGGCGGAGGCCCGTCACGAGGCCGATCTTCTCACCGAGCCAGAGGAGGGAAAAGCTCATGTCCACCTGCCACCACGTGAAGCCCTGCGCGGCCGAGCTCGGGTAGTAGTGATGATTGTTGTGCCAGCCCTCGCCCATCGTGACGAGCGCGAAGATCATGCTGTTGCGGCTCTGATCCGCGGTCGGAAACACGCGGCGGCCGAACAGGTGCATGACCGAGTTGATCGTGAACGTGCCGTGCCACAGGAGGACGGTCGACAGGAAGTAGCCGTACACGAGGCCCGTCCAGCCGAAGGCGAAATAGACGGCGAGGGCGTAGACCAGCGTCGGCGCGTACTGGTTTCGATTCAGCCAGCGCAGCTCGGGGAACTTCGCGAGGTCGGGAATCCGCGAGTAGTCGGTCTCGTCGTACAGCCCCGACAGGATCCAGCCGATGTGGCTCCACCAGAATCCGTTCTGGACGGGGCTGTGGATGTCCTCGGGCCGGTCGGAATACTTGTGGTGGTGCCGGTGGTTCGAGGCCCACCAGAGGACGCCCTTCTGCGCCGAGGTCTGGCCGAGGAAGGCCAGCAGGAACTGCGGCACGCGCGAGAGGCGATACGCGCGATGGGAGAAGTAGCGGTGAAAGCCCGCCGTGATCGCGAACATCCGGAGGTAATACGACGCGACGCAGAGGGCGACGCCCGTCCACGAGAATCCGACGAGGAGAAGTCCGAGCACGGCCGCGACGTGGACGAGGAGGAAACCGGCGGCCGCGGACGGACGCACGACGTGCCGCGGAAGGGGGCCGGTCGGGAACTCGGCAGTTTCCGTCATGCGGTTCTTCAGTCCTGGACTCTCGAAGTGCCGCTACTTCGCGGCGGGGGCTTCGGCCTTCTTCTTGTTGGCCTCGACGGTGATGAGAACGTCGACCTCGTCCGAGAGCATCGCGTTCCCGTCGACGATGCCGTTCCAGCTCACGCCGAAGTCCTTGCGGTTGATCTTCCCCGTGACGTCGAATCCGGCCTTCTGTCCGCCGCGGCCGTCATTCGCGAATCCGTTTGCCGTGACGCTGAGGACGACCGTCTTCGTGACGCCCTTCATGGTGAGATCGCCCGTCACGTCGTACGCGTCCTTGCCCTTCGCGACGATCTTGGTGGAATTGAACGTGATCTCCGGAAACTTCGCCGTGTCGAAGAAGTCGGGCGAATTGAGGTGCTTGTCGCGGGCCGGGGTCCCCGTGTCGATGCTCGCCGATTCGATCTTCAGGTTCACGGCGCTCGCGCCCGGGTTCGCCCGATCGAGCTCGATCGTGCCGTCGAATCTCGTGAAGCGGCCGCCGACCTTCGAGACGAAGTGGCGGACCTTGAAGCCGAATTCGGTGTGATTCTTGTCGAACGCGAAAGCCTCTTTCTCGGCCCGCGCGGCGGGGGTGAGGGTGAGGAGGGCGAGCGCCACGGCGGGCGCGAAGCGGCGAAGTGGGCTCATGATGGGAAGTTCTCCTTTTTCGGTGGATCGAGGGGGGCGAGGGTGGTCCCTCTGCACACGAGAGTTTAGACGAGTTACTCTCCGGCGCGGAAGAGAGGAGCTCATGGCCGAAACGAGCGTTCAGGTATTCGCGAATCACCGCCGCTTCGATCCCTGGTATCACTTCTTCGTGGCTCCGGTCGTCCTGATCTCCTTTTTCGTCGCGCTGTGGGGCTTCATCAAGAGCCTGTCGGGAGGCTTTTCGGCGTGGGCGGCCTGGAACGTGATCGTCTGGGGGGCGGCGACCGCCCTCACCGTGATCGCGCGGACCTACCCGCTGAGGGTCCAGGACCGGATCATCCGGCTCGAAGAGAGGCTCCGCCTCGCGACATTGCTCGACGGTCCGCTCAGGGCTCGAACCGGAGAGCTCGACGAACGCCAGCTCGTCGGGCTGCGGTTCGCCCCGGACGCCGAGGTGCCCGCGCTCGTGAAGGCGGCGCTCGACGAGAAGCTCTCGGGCGAGGAGATCAGGAAACGCGTCCAGAACTGGCGGCCCGATACGTTCCGCGTCTAGAAGCTGCGGCAGAATCCCTCCAGCGTGCCAAAGAGTCAGTCCTCCGGATCCGCGCCCCCGCCCGCGGCGCTGGTCGCGGGCGAGCGCCTCGGGCCGTACGTCGTGGAGGCCCCGCTGGGAGCAGGCGGGATGGGGGAGGTGTGGCGTGGACGGGACACGCGGATCGATCGCTCGGTGGCGATCAAGGTCCTCCCTCGCGGTCAGGCCGTCACGCCCGAGGCGGAGGAGCGCTTCGAGCGGGAGGCGCGGGCGATCGGACAGCTTCAACACCCGAACGTCTGCACGCTTTTCGACGTGGGTTCGCACGACGGGCGCCGTTACATCGTCTTCGAGCACCTCGATGGAGAGTCTCTGTCGGCCCGGCTGGCCAGGGGCCGGCTCCCGCTGACCCAGGTGCTCTCGATCGGGTCGGCGATCGCGGAGGCCCTTGCGGCAGCGCACGCGGCCGGAATCCTCCATCGGGACCTCAAGCCCGCGAACGTGATGCTGACGAGAGCGGGAACGAAGCTTCTCGACTTCGGGCTCGCGCGGTTCACCGGAGCCGAGCCCCCGGGGCTCAGTTCCTCAGGTTCGAGCGCGATGACCTGGGCCGCGGAGATCACGGCGCAGGGCACGCTCGTCGGAACGCTCTCTTACATGGCCCCCGAGCAGCTCGAGGGCCGAAACGTGGACGAACGAGCCGACCTGTGGGCGCTAGGGTGCGTGCTCCACGAGATGGTTTCTGGAAAGAAGGCCTTCGAGGGAGAGAGTGCCGCCGGCGTCATCGCGTCGGTCCTGCAGAGGGAGCCGGAGCCGCTGACGGCCCTGGCCCCCGGCACGCCCACGGCGCTCGAACGTCTCGTCCTCGCCTGCCTGCAGAAGAACCGGGACGAACGATGGCGGAGCGCCGCCGATCTGCGCCGCGAGCTGGGCTGGATCGAGACGTCGGGTCCTGCGTCCGGGCTGCCCGCGCCGCGCCGACGCGCTCGCGCCGCCGCCGTCACGGCCATCGCGGCGGCGGCGGCTCTCGCGGGCGCGCTCGGGGCCGGGCTGTTCACGAAATCGCGGGGCAGCGGCGGTCCTTCGCGCGCCGTCCAGTCGGTTCTTCCTTTTCGCGCGCGGCTTTCGGACCCCTTCGGCAAGGTTCCTCAGATATCGCCCGACGGCCGGCAGGTCGTGGTCGGCTCGACGACCTCCTATTCTGCCGAGCCGCTCTGGCTCCTCGCGCTCGACTCCCAGGAGCCGCGGCCGCTCGCCGGAACGGAAGGCGGAACGTTCCCGTTCTGGTCGCCCGACGGCCGCTCGCTCGGTTTCTTCGTGGACCGGCGCCTCCTGCGGATCGACCTCGAGGGCGGTTCGGTCCGCACCCTCTCCACGATGGAAGACGACCCGCGCGGGGGAGCGTGGAGTTCGAAAGGTGTGATCCTCTTTTCGCCGGGTCGAAAGGGAGGGCTACAGCGCGTCTCGTCCGAGGGTGGGCCACCGGTTTCCGCCACGAAGCTCGACGGCTCGCGCGGCGAGGTGACCCACCGGTGGCCCCAGTTCCTTCCCGGCGGCGAGCGGTTCCTCTACTGGGCTTCCGGGAACGACGACAAGCTGTACCTCAAGGATTCCGTTCGCCTCTCCTCTCTTTCGGGAGGCGAAGGAAACGTCGTTCTCGAAGGCGTGTCGAACGCGGTGTGGACAGCCGGCCACCTCGTGCACCGGGCCTACGGCGATCGCGGGGCCCGCGGACTCCTCGCCCAGCGGTTCGACCTCGACCGCGGAGCGGTTTCGGGAAGCGCTTTTCCTCTCACCCCCGCGCTGATCGGGGGCGCGGGAGTGTCGTTGCTGCGCGTCTCGGGCACCGCGGGCGGAGACCTCGTCTTCCTGGGCGAACCGCCGACGTGGTCTACCGAGATGGTGTGGCTCGACCGAGCCGGAGCTCACGTCGCGACGCTCGCGGAGCCCGCGCCGTGGGAAGGCCCGCGGATCTCACCCGACGGCCGGCGCGTGGCGCTCGCGCGGACGGATTTGCAGGCGAGCAAGAGCAGCGTCTGGGTGACCGGCGCCGACGGCAGCAACCGGGTCCGCCTCACTCTGGACGGGGGAAGCGCGGGAGTCCCCGCCTGGTCCCCCGACGGCCGGAAGATCGCCTACCTTGCCGGTACGACGGCGTGGACGGGAATCTACGTCCGGCCCGCGAGCGGCGGGCCGGCGGAGCTTCTCGTCTCGATGAACGGCATCGACACGGAAACGCTCGACTGGTCTCCCGACGGCTCGCGGATCGCCTTCGGCGTCTTCGACGCCGCCGCCGGCAACTACGACATCTGGACCGTCGCCCTCGCGTCGAAGAAGGCGGCGCCTTTTCTCGCGACGCCGGCCGACGAGGCGGACGCGCAGTTCTCGCCGGACGGCCGGTTTCTCGCCTACACCTCGCGCCAGGCCGGAGCGAAGGGAGAGGTCTACCTTTGGCGCCTCGGCGGCGAGACGCGCTGGCAGGTCTCCGAGGGCGGAGGCGGGGTGCCGCGGTGGAGGAAAGACGGCAAGGAGCTGTTCTTCGCCGGGCGGGACGGCCGTCTTCGATCGGTGGCGGTGGGGAACGATCCGGGCGGAACGCCCGGCACGCCCCGGGTCGTCTTCGAACGCCGGCTCACGCTGACCCAGTACTTCAGCTACGACGTCTCCCCGGACGGTTCGAAGTTCCTCGTCGACATGCCATCCCCGGAGTCGCTCGACGTTTCCGTGCGCCTCCTGCAGAACTGGCCTGCGCTCGTGCCGAAAGCGCGTTGAGGCCGCCTCAGCCGATCGGGCCGCGGCCTGTCGCCCGAAGGTCGTCCAGGGTCGCCTGCATGAGGGTCCGGACTTCCTGGAGAAGCGCGTCGACCTCTTCGGGGGCACGGCCCGCGGTCGGGACGGGCGGCAGGAAGCGCACGCGGATCGTCCCGGGACGGAGCATCCACCGCCTCGCGTCGAGGAAGTTCAGCATCGGTTCGGCGACGAACGGGACGATCGGAACCTGCGCCGCGAGGGCGAGGCGAAAGGCTCCCTTCTTGAACGGCAGAAGCTCCGGCTTCTGGTTGCGGTGGCCCTCGGCGAGGACCCAGACGTTCAACCGCTCGCGGCGGATGCGCGCGGCGGCCTCGTCCAGGGACGCGATCGCGCTTTCCCGGTTTCCGCGGTCGACGAGGATGTTGCCGCTCGCCTTCCAGAGCCAGCCGAAGACCGGGATGCGCCCGATTTCCTTCTTGCCGATCACGACGCTCTCCGCGCCGAAGAAAGCCGCGTACGTCGCGGTGTCGAGATTCGACTGGTGGTTTCCGACCACGACGGCGGGAGCGCTGCCCAGGAGGCGCTCGTGGTGTTCGAAGTCCATCCGCCACCCGGCGAATCCCCGCATGACGATTCCCCACCACTTCACGAACAGGAACGCGCCGCCGCGCGGCGTCTTCACGCGGAGAAGAATTGAGAAAAGTGCCGTCGCCGAGAGCGCGAGGAAGAAAGAGACGCCGAAGACACACGCCAGGACGAAATGCGCGCGGTACACGAGACGGCGCAGGACGCCGGCGATTCCGCCCTGCGGATCGAGCATGCCGCAATATAGCCCGAGGTGAAACCGGACGTCGTGGTCGTGGGGGCCGGCGCGGCGGGACTTCTCGCAGCTCTCGCGGCGGGGCGCGGCGGCCGGCGCGTTCTCGTCCTCGAGGCCGCCCGGGACGCGGGCCGGAAAATCCTCGTGTCCGGCGGCGGCCGCTGCAACGTCCTGCCGATGGAGGACGCGCCCGGGCGCTTCGTCTCGGAGTCGCCGAACCGGCTCGTGCGCCGGTTTCTCGACCGCTGGCCGCTCTCCGAACAGCGCGCGTTCTTCGAGGATCTCCTCGGGGGTCCGCTCCGCGAGGAGAGAGCGTCGATGAAGCTCTTCCCGCCTTCCAATCGCGCGGCGGACGTGCGCGACGCCCTGCGTTTCGCGGTGGCCGCGGCGGGGGCCTCGCTGCGCGCGTCCGCGCCCGTCCGCGACCTCGTGCGCGCGGGGGACGGCTTCGCCGTGCGCTTCGACGGGGAGGGCGGGGGCGAGGAAATCCTCGCGCCGCGTGTGATCCTCGCGACCGGGGGGCGCTCCGTGCTCGCGGGCGGCGCGGACGCAGCGGGATACGCGTGGGCCGCGGCGATGGGCCACACGGTGCGGCCGACATACCCGTCGCTCGTGCCTCTGACGGGTGACGCGCCCGCGCATCACGCGCTCGCGGGCGTCTCGCTCGCCGCGCGTGTTGACGCGCGGAGCGCCGACGATCGGGCGACGTCGAGCGGCGGCTTCCTCTTCACGCACAGGGGCTGGAGCGGCCCCGCGGTGCTCGACGTCTCGCACGTCGTCGAGCGCGCGCGGCTCGCGGGGAGGACCGCGGAGGTTCGGGTCTGCTTCGGATTCGGAGAAGAGAGAAGAGAAGAGGAGATTGCTTCGAATGGTCCTGTGCAGGGGGCGGGCGCGGCGCCTGTTGGCCGGTCTCCGGCCGTCGCAACGGCGTGGGACGAGGGACTGCGCGCAGGAGCGCGCATGAGCGGCGGCCGCTCTCTTTCTTCCTTTCTAGGCAAATCTTCTTCTGCTCTTCCCGACCGCCTCGTGAGCCTGATTCTCGAAACGGCACGGGTCCCCGACACCCAGCTTTCCTATCTTTCGCGCGAAGCGCGCATGCGGGTCGTGGAAACGCTGACCGCGTTTCCCCTCCCCGCCGCGGGGACGGAGGGCTACCGCACGGCCGAGGTCACGGGGGGCGGAGTCGCGCTCGAGGAGGTGGATCCGGGGAGCGGGCGCAGCCGGCTCGTGCCGGAGCTGTTCTTCGCGGGCGAGATCCTCGACGCCTTCGGCCCGATCGGCGGCTTCAACTTCCAGTGGGCGTGGGCGACCGGCCGAACCGCGGGCGAGGCGGCGGCGCGCAGCTGATCAGGGCTTCGGCCGAGAGCGTCGCGGCGCCGTGGCGAAAGAGGTAGACGCGCGTCGGCATCAGCCCTTCACCAGGAAATTACGTTCGGAGAGGATTCTTCGAATAGCGGCGCGGTGGTCGCCTTGGAGCTCGATGAGAGTCTCACCGGCCGTTCCACCGGTACCGAGCAACTTCTTCAGCTCCTTCCCTAACCCTTCCAAGAAATCCGAATTCCTCGGCAGTCCATCCAGGACCGTGACCGTCTTGCCGCCTCGCCCCTTTTTCTCGAGCCGCAGCTTGACGACCACCTTCGAAGGAACCTTCTCCTCGAGCCTCGAAGAGCACTTGCAATCGGTCGCCGGCCAGCCGCACGTCGCGCAAACGGAGCCGACCGCCGTGGAATAGACGAGCCGAACGGGGTCCCGCCTCACGTTCTCAGGATAATCCCCCATGGCCGATCCGATCCCTGTCGCACCGGGCGTCACGATTCCGGCGGCCGCGCTCGAGGCGCGGCAGGTGCGGGCCTCGGGGCCGGGGGGGCAGAACGTGAACAAGGTGGCGTCTCGCGTGGAGCTGCTCGTGGATGCGACGCTGATCGAAGGCCTCGACCCCGAAGCGCGCCTTCGGCTCTATACCCTGGCCGGCAGGCGGCGGGCGGCCGACGGGCGGCTTCGGCTCGTCGCCCAGGAAAGCCGCGACCGGCATCGGAACCTGAAAACCGCCCGGGAGCGCGCCCGGAACCTCGTCGTTCGGGCCCTCAAGGCTCCCGCCCCCCGGCGGCCCACGCGGCCCTCCCGCGGCGCCCGGGAGGCGCGGCTCAGGGCGAAGGAACGGGATGGCCGCCGGAAGGCCGCCCGCCGCCCGGTCGGGACCGATGAATAGCCGAATAGCGCATCTGAACTACTGCAAGTAGCAGGTCCTTGGCACATCGTTCAGGCTGGCGGGCCATGGGGCCTCTGCCGAGGAGGATTCGACTATGTCATCCAACGAACCGCGGCAGTCCGTGACCGTCACCGACAACCGCACCGGGAAAACGATCGAGATTCCGATCCAGAACGGCACGATCATGGCTCTCGATCTTCGGGTCCTGAAGGCCTCCCCGGAGGACTTCGGCCTGATGACCTACGACCCCGCGTTCATGAACACGGCCTCTTGCAAGAGCAAGATCACGTTCATCGACGGGGACAAGGGCATCCTGGAGTACCGCGGATACCCGATCGCGGAGCTGGCCGAGAAGACGACGTATCTGGAGACGGCGTATCTCGTCCTCAACGGGGAGCTCCCGACCAAGCAGCAGCACACCGACTGGGTGAAAGACGTCACGTATCACACGATGGTCCACGAGAACATCAAGGACCTGATGGCGGCGTTCCGGTACGACGCGCACCCCATGGGGATGCTCGCGTCCACGGTTGCCGCGCTGTCCACGTACTATCCGGAAGCCAAGGACGTTCATTCGCCCGAGACCCGGCGTCAGCAGATCGTGCGCCTGGTCGCGAAGATGCCGACCCTGGCCGCCTTCGCCTACCGCCACTCGATCGGTTTCCCGTACGCGTACCCGGACAACGACCTGTCGTACACCGGGAACTTCCTGCAGATGATGTACCGCGCGGCCGAGCCGAAGTACCGGCCGAATCCCGTCCTCGAGCGCGCTTTGGAAGTCCTCTTCATCCTCCACGCCGACCACGAGCAGAACTGCTCGACGAACGCGATGCGCGCGATCGGCTCCTCGGACGCCGACCCGTATTGCTCGGCCGCCGGCGCGATCTCTGCCCTTTACGGCCCGCTGCACGGCGGGGCGAACGAGGCCGTCCTGCGCATGCTGTTCGAGATCGGCTCGAAGGATAAAATCCCCGCCTTCATCAAGGCGGTCAAGGAGAGCGGCGGCGAGACACGTCTCATGGGCTTCGGCCACCGCGTCTACAAGAACTACGACCCGCGCGCGAAGGTCATCAAGAACATGGCCGAGCAGGTCTTCGAAGTTACCGGCCGCAACCCGCTCCTCGACATCGCGCTCGAGCTCGAGCGGATCGCCCTCCAGGACGAGTACTTCCTGAAACGCAAGCTGTACCCGAACGTGGACTTCTACTCGGGCCTCATCTACCAGGCCATGAAGTTCCCCGTCGAGATGTTCCCGGTTCTCTTCGCGATCCCGCGCATGTCCGGCTGGCTCGCTCAGTGGAACGAGATGATCCAGGACAAGGAGCAGAAGATCGCCCGGCCGCGCCAGGTCTTCCTCGGCGCTCGCGAGCGGCACTTCATCCCGTTCGAGAAGCGGGAGGTCAAAGCGGAGGGCGTGCTCACGACGGCGTAAGCAAGCGCGTGATCGGGGACGGCTGGCGCTTCTCGTCCACGTTCACGTAGACGAGCTGGGCCTCGGTCACCTTCACGGTCTCGTCCGTCTTCCGCCAGCGCTCGGCGGTGACGAGGACCTGGATGGTGATCGAGGTTCGGCCGATGCGGGTGACGGTCGTATAGAAGCTCACGACGTCGCCGACGTAGACCGGGGCATGGAAGACGACTTCGTTCATTTTCACCGTGACGACGCGGTCGCAGTGCGGCCGTGTCGCGATCGCGCCGGCCTGGTCGATGTAGGCGAGGAGCACGCCCCCGAAGATCGTGCCCTGGCCGTTCGTGTCGCGCGGGAGCATCGACACGCGGATCGCGGGCTGCAGGCCTGAGGAGGAAGTCTGAGGGCCGGTATCGGAGTCCATGCCGGGATTATGGCGGGCTAAGATCCCTTTCATGCCTCCAGCGAAAACCGGCCTTTTCCTCGGCCGCGCCGTGGATCCGGCTTCGGGGAAGACCGGCATGGAGCCCTTCCTCCTCGACTCCGCGGACCTCACGACGCACGGCCTGATCGTGGGCATGACGGGAAGCGGCAAGACCGCTCTCGGCATCGTTCTGATCGAGGAGCTGCTCACCCGCGGCATCCCGGTCCTCGCGATCGACCCGAAGGGCGATCTCGGCAACCTGTTGCTCGACTTCCCGGGCCTTTCGCCCGCGGAGTTCGCGCCCTTCGTCGACCCGTCCGCCGGGTCGCCCGAGGCCGAGGCGAAGAGGTGGGCGGACGGCCTCCTCGGCTGGGGCCTCGGGCCCGCGAACGTGAAGGCGCTCGTCGAGAGCCGGGACGCCGTGATCTACACGCCCGGGTCCTCTTCGGGAACGCCGATCGACCTTTTCGGCTCCTGCGCGCCTCCGCCGCTGGAGGCCGACGGCGAGGACCGCCGCGACGTCGTCACGGCCTGGGTGGGAGGGCTCCTCGCCCTCGCGGGGCGCGACGCGGACCCCGTGAAATCGCGCGACTTCATCTTTCTGTCTCTCTGCGTGACGGCGCTCTGGGAGAAGGGCACGACGGCGACGTTCGAGTCGCTCCTCGAAACCGCGGCCGCGCCGCCGATCGCGAAGGTGGGCGCTCTGCCTCTCGAGACTTTCTATCCCGCGAAGGAGCGGCAGGAGCTCGTCCTCGCGGTCAACGCCCTCCTCGCGTCGCCGGCGACGTCGGCGTTCCGCGACGGGGAGCCGCTCGACGTGGCGGCCATGTTTTCGGCCGGCCCGCCAGACCGTGCTGATCCGGGGAAGACCGGCGGAAGGGCGCGCCTTTCGGTCGTCTCGATCGCGCACCTCGGGGACGCCGAACGCGTTTTCGTCGTGGCGACGCTCCTCGCGCGCGTGAAAGCCTGGATGCGCTCGCTGCCGGGCAGCCCTGCGCTCAGGGCGCTCGTCTACGTGGACGAGATCTTCGGGTTCTTCCCGCCCTCGGCCGAGCCCCCCACGAAAAGGCCGCTCCTCACGCTTCTCAAGCAGGCACGTGCGTTCGGCGTCGGTGTCGTCCTCGCCTCGCAGAACCCGGTCGACCTCGACTACCGCGGCCTCGCGAACTGCGGCTGCTGGTGGGTGGGGACGCTTCAGACCGAGCGCGACCGAAAGCGTCTCGCGGAGGGCCTCGTGGAAGCCGGCGGCAAGGACGCCTCGGCGCTCCTTTCCAAGACGAGAAAGCGCGTCTTTCTCCTCCACGACGTTCACCGCGGGGAGCCAGCCCTCGTCGAGACCCGCTGGGCGATGAGCTATCTCCGGGGGCCGATGACGAAGGCCGACCTCGCGAAGCTGCGGGACGTGTCGGGGGTGAAAGCCGCGCCGCCGAGGGTGGAAAAGGCCGCATCGGATTCCGCGGCCCCCGCCCTGCCGTCCGCGTGGGCCGCGCGCTGGCTCGAAAAGCGGAACGCGGATATCGCTTCTCCGTCGCTCTTCGTGAAATACGCCGTGCGCTACCGGGCGGGTACATCGTCCGCGCCGGAGGCCACGGCGGCGAAGCTTTTTCCTTTCGCGGCCGGATCAGCGGCGGAGGTCCTGGAGGGCGAAGTCGCGGATCTCTGGCCCGCCGACCTCGACGCGTTGAAAACCGCCGCGCCCACCCGCCCCTTGCGTTACGCCGATCTGCCCGGCTGGTTCGGGGAGGGCGCCGTCAGGGCCGTCGAGAAGGCGGTGCGATCGCGGCTTCCCGACAAGCTCGCGACGACGCTCTTCCGCGACCCCGTCACCGGCGCGCTCTCGGGGCCCGGAGAGTCGGCCGAGGCGTTCGCGTCGCGCCTCGCGAGCGGGGCCGGCGCGGCGGAGCCTCCGGCCGCGCTTCGCGAGAAGCTCGAGAGGAAGAGGCGCGACCTCGCGGCTGCAGACGCCGCCGAGAAGAGCCGCTCGATGGAGACGATGGCCTCGATCGGCACGGCCGCCCTCGACGTTCTCGGGGGGTTTCTCGGGAAGCGGAAGACGCTGCGCGTGGGCAAGGTCGGTTCCGTTTTGACGAAGAGCCGGATGGAAGGCACCGCGGAATCGAGAGTCGAAGGATTGAAGGCCGAGGTCGCGGCGCTGGAAGCGAAGCTCGCTCCCCCCGACGCAAGCCGTTTTCAGAAAGTGAATGTCGTTCCGGCGGCGGCGCACGTGGACGTGCTGTCGATCGGAATAGCCTGGATTTGCTGAAGAGGGAGAATCCCCTCGATGCCGAAGATCTCTCCCCGCAAGGTCGTCACCGACCACCCGCTCTACCGCGCGGCCATGGCGGCGCAGCACATCGCCTACCAGCTCATGCGCGAGGTGCCGCCGGACCAGAAGGCCGCGGCGACGAGGCTGCACGCCTCCCTCGTGCACGCCACGACGTACGCGGCGTATGCCGTGGATCCGGACGTCGCCGACAAGGCCCCGCAATGGGCCGGTCTCGCGGGAACCGCGGCCCTGGCGAAGGAGCAGCTCGAGCCGCTCGCGCAATTCGCCGGGGACGCGCGGGACGTCGATACTCTGAGCGCGAAGCTCGGAGAGCTGGCGGCGGCTGCGGCCGGCGCCTGAGCGCTACTCTTCCTTTTTCGTCCCGAGAATCACGAGGACGATGAGGAGCAGGAGAACGATGAGCCCGATGACGATCGTCGTCGTGCGCGACGAGCCGGCGGGCAGCTCGGAGGACGGGGCCCCCGTCTTCGCGGCGGGCTTCGCCGCCTCGGCCGTCGCCGGTGCGGGAGCGGACGCCGCCGGAGCGCCAGCCGACGCGGCGGCCGTGGCAGTCGAGGCGGTCGAGACTGTCGAGGCCGTCTTCGCCATGGCATTCGGTGACGGGGCCGCCGTCTGCTGAGAGAAGGCGGAGAACGAGACGCAAAGGGCCAGGAGGAGAGCGGGGATCGCGGAGCGTCGCTTCATGGCAGGTGAAACTATCGGGCGGACGGGGACGCGTCAAGCGGCGATGGAACGCGGGTGACGGCTCCCGCCCACGCGGGCGGCGCCTCGACGCGGCTGTTCAGTGTGCGGTCTCGCCCGAACGGTCCGCCCGGAGCTGGGCCAGCTCGGCCCTGAGCGCGGTGAGATCGGCGAGAAGGCTCTCCCGGTCGGCGTCGGGGATCTGGAGGAGAGCGGGCTCCGAGGTCAGGAGGTTCGCCACCTCGGCGAGCTTCTTTTCGGCGAGAGAGAGCGCCTCGGTGACGTCGGTGCCCGAGAGCTCCAGGAAGGCCTCGCCGACGAGGGAGGGGACCGACACGGCGGCTTTCCGGAGGCGCGTCCCGGCTTCGGTGCCCTTGGCGCCGGCGGCCTCGACGGCGGCGTACACCGTGTGAGCAAAGCTCATTCCACGCTTCCAGGTCGGGAGATTCTTGTAGTCGCTCACCCCCGCCATCCTAGTACGTTTGCATGCTCGCGGGCGTCGCAAATCGGGTGCTAGGCTTCGCTTTCGGGCATCTCTCTTTTCGACTTGAAAAACGAGGAAGGAACAAGCCATGCGACGCAAAATCACCGTGATCGGGGCCGGGAACGTGGGCGCCACCGTCGCCCAGAGAATCGTCGAAAAAGAGCTGGGGGACGTGGTCCTCGTGGACGTGATCGAGGGGGTCCCGCAGGGCAAGGGCCTGGACATGATCCAGTCGGGCGCCGTCGAGGGCTTCGACATGAGGATCGTCGGCTCGAACAGTTACGACGAAACCGAGGGGTCGGACCTCGTGATCGTCACGGCCGGCCTGGCCCGCAAGCCGGGAATGTCGCGGGACGACCTCCTCAGGAAGAACGAGGAGATCGTCGCGGGCTGCATTTCCAAGACGACGCGCGGCTCGCGCGACCTCAAGGTCATCGTCGTCACGAATCCCCTCGATGCGATGTGCGAGGTCGTCCGCCGCATCACGAAGCTCCCGAAGCAGAACGTGATCGGGATGGCGGGCATCCTCGACAGCGCGCGCATGCGCGCGTTCATCTCGATGGAGCTCGGGGTCTCGATGACGAACATCCACGCGACCGTCCTCGGCGGCCACGGAGACACGATGGTCCCGCTCCCGCGGTATTCCACGGTGGCCGGCGTGCCGATCACCGAGCTGATGTCCCCGGAGCGCGTCGCGGCGATCGTCAAGCGCACCGCGGGCGGCGGCGCCGAGATCGTGAACTTCCTGAAAACGGGCTCGGCCTATTACGCCCCGTCCGCGGCGGCCGTCGAGATGGCCGAGGCGATCTTCAACGACCGCAAGAAGATCCTGCCGTGCGCCGCGTACCTCGAAGGCGAGTACGGCATCAGCGGCGTCTTCGTGGGCGTGCCGGTCGTTCTCGGCTCCAAGGGCATCGAGAGGATCATCGAGCTCAAGCTCACCCCGGAAGAGTCCGCCGCTCTCAAGAAGTCCGCCGCCTCCGTCCAGGAGCTCGTCGGGTTGCTGACCGTCTGATTCCACCGGAGAACCGATTCCGTCGGAGAACCGAAGGGGAGGAGAATCGCTCGAATGGCCGCGCCCGCAACGCTCCTGAATTCCTCGGTCGGCAAGAAGATCGTCATGGCGATCACCGGGATCGTCCTGTCGCTCTTCGTCCTCGGCCACATGGCCGGCAACCTACAGGCGTTCCTCCCGAACGGCCCGGAGGCGCTGGACCACTACGGCGCCTTCCTGCGGGAGCTGCTGCACGGCACGGGCATCTGGTTCGTGAGGGGCGCGCTCCTCCTCGCGGTGGGTCTCCACGCGTGGGCCTACCTCTCGCTCACGCAGAAGAGCTGGGCCGCCCGCCCGAAGGGCTACCAGGTGAACGACTTCGAGGAAGCGACCTTCGCCTCGCGCTCGATGCGCTGGACGGGGCCCATCCTCGCAGTTTTCATCGTCTACCACCTCATGCACCTGACGGTCGGCAACGTGCACCCGCGCTTCGTCGAGGGCAAGGTCTACCAGAACCTCGTCACGGGCCTCGCGCCCGTGCCCGTCGCGCTCTTCTACGTCCTCGCGATGGGCTGCCTCGCCTTCCACCTGTGGCACGGCGCCTGGTCGATGCTCCAGACGCTCGGCCTTTCGCACCCGAAGTACCTCGCGGCGCGGAAGGTCTTCGCCATCGCCTTCACGGTCCTCGTCACGGGCGGCTTCGTCGTCGTGCCGCTCGCGGTGCTGGCGGGGGTGCTGAAATGAAAGTCGGGGAGAAGAAGATTTGCGGGTGGCACTCATGGAACTGAAGTCGAACGTCCCCGACGGACCCCTCGAGAAGAAGTGGGACAAGCACCGCTTCGAGATGAAGCTCGTCAACCCGGCGAACAAGCGCAAATACTCGGTCATCGTCGTCGGGTCCGGCCTCGCCGGAGGAGCCGGCGCCGCCTCTCTCGCCGAGCTCGGCTACAACGTCTCGTGCTTCTGCTATCAGGACAGCCCGCGTCGCGCGCACTCGATCGCGGCGCAGGGTGGAATCAACGCCTCGAAGAACTACCAGAACGACGGCGACAGCGTCCAGCGCCTCTTCTACGACACGATCAAGGGCGGAGACTTCCGCGCCCGCGAGGCGAACGTCTACCGGCTCGCCGAGGTCTCCTCGAACATCATCGACCAGTGCGTCGCGCAGGGCGTGCCGTTCGGGCGCGAGTACGGCGGCACGCTCGGGAACCGCTCGTTCGGCGGGGCGCAGGTGTCGCGCACGTTCTACTCGCGCGGCCAGACGGGCCAGCAGCTCCTCCTCGGCGCCTATCAGGCGCTCCAGCGGCAGATCGGCCTCGGCAACGTCAAGATGCACTCGCGCCACGAGATGCTCGACGTCGTCCTCGTCGACGGGCGCGCGCGTGGCATCGTGACCCGCGACATGATCTCGGGCAAGGTCGAGTCGCACGCCGCCGACGCCGTCGTCCTCGCGACCGGCGGCTACGCCAACGTCTTCTATCTCTCCACGAACGCGGCGGGCTGCAACACGAC
>JAMQPJ010000200.1 GCA_023717585.1 Thermoanaerobaculia bacterium | reverse complement strand
GAGTCGTTCGGCGCGCTCCTCGCCGCGCTCGACGACAGCCCCGGCGTCGACGTGGCGCTCGACACCGAGGCGGACTCGTTTCATCACTACTTCGAGAAGGTGTGCCTCCTGCAGCTCTCGTGGGACGGCACGGCCCACATCGTGGACCCGCTCGGGACTTTCGACGTCGGCGCCCTCCTCGCGCGGCTCGCGCGCCGGCGGCTCCTGATGCACGGCGCCGATTACGACCTTCGCCTCCTCTTTCGCGGTTACGGCTTTCGGGCGACGTCCCTCTTCGACACCATGCTGGCGGCGCAGCTTCTCGGCGAGAAGGAGATCGGTCTCGCCGCGCTCCTCGCGGCGCGCGTCGGGGTCACGCTCGACAAGGCGCACCAGCGCGCCGACTGGAGCGAGCGGCCTCTCGCGCCGCCGCTCGTGGCCTACGCCGCGGACGACGTCCTCCACCTCGCGGCGCTCGTGCAATCGATCACGCGCGACCTCGAGACGAAGGGGCGCCTCGCGTGGCATGCTGAGGAGTGCGTGCGGCTGGCCGCCGCGGTTTTTCCCCTGGGGCGCGAGGCGGATCCCGAGAGCGACTGGCGAGTCAAGGGAACGAACGCCCTGACGGACAAGGAACGCGCCTTCGCGCGCGCTCTTTGGGAGGCGCGGGACACCCGTGCCCGCGCCCTCGACCGCCCTCCGTTCCGCGTCCTCACGAACGAGCGCCTTCTCCTCGCCGCAAAACCCGCCGCCGCCGGCGAGCGGGACCTCTCGAAGCTCTTTCCCGGCCCGCGTTCGCTACCCGATGCCTTCGCGCGCGACGTGCGCGAGGCTCTGGAGAGCGCCGCCGCGCTCGCGCCGTCGGAATGGCCTCGGGTTCGCCGCGGCGAACGCGTGGAGTCCGATCCCGCGCTCGAACGCGACGTCGAAACGCTGAAGAAGTCCCGGGACGCGAAGGCCACAGCGCTCGGGCTCGACCCCGGAGTCCTCGCCTCGAGGGCGGTCCTCACGACGGCGGCGAAAACCCGACGCGCGAACGGCCGATTGACGGCGGAGCTTCTCGTCACCGAGGGCGGGCTCTCGCGCTGGCGCGCCGAGCTCCTCGCGGGCTGATCAGCGCGAGTTGTACGTCGCGACCGCGAAGTCGTCCCTCAGGCCCCAGAGCGTCGCGGTGGCGGAATCGGACAGGCTCCTGACGACCCAGAACGTGCTGTTGGAGACCGCGGTCGCGCCCCGGCGGTACACGGCGATGTCCGTGCGGCCATCCCCGTCGTAGTCCCCCTGCGCCGGAGCGTCCGAGCTGATGCCGAAGGTCAGGACGCGGGCCGTTCCGGTCGAGGACTGGAGAATCCACCAGGTCATGGGCGACGAGCCCGAGGCGCCGGTTCGTACCGCGACGAAGTCCGTTTTGCCGTCGCCGTCGAAATCGCCCGGCGCGACGTAGTCCGTATTGAAATTGCCCCAGGCCTGAGTCTGGGTGGCGCCGTCGGAGCTGCGCTGAATGAGGTAGGTATTGTCCGGCGCGAGCCCCCCGTAGCGGTACACGGCCAGATCGGCCTTCCCGTCGCCGTCGTAGTCCTCGGGCACCGGCGTGTCACCGTTCGTGCCAATGGCGTCTCCCGTCGTTCCCCAATGCACGATGCGAACCGTGCCGTTCGAGCTCTGGCGGATGTACCAGAGCGCCGGCGCGCCGGGCGTCGCGCCCCTGCGAAAAACGGCGATGTCGGTCTTGCCGTCGCCGTCATAGTCGCGGTTCACAGGCTGATCGCCGTTCAGGCCCCAGGGCACCTGATGGGCCGAGTCGTCGCTGCTGTAGCGGATCCAGAAATAACTCTGCGCGCCCGGCGTTGCACCGGCACGGTAGATCGCCAGGTCGTCCTTCCCGTCGCCGTCGTAGTCACCGGGCGTCGGGAAATCGGTCGACGCCTCGCCCCACGGGGCGGCCTGGAATCCGGTAGTCGAGTTGAAGTTGTAGTAGGTGATCGGTCTGGGCGGCCCGACTGGAAAACGGAGCACGCTGAGGTCGGTTGCGCCGTCGCCGTCGAAATCCACGACGCGGCTGGGGCCGAGCTGGCCGCGGATCTCGCCCCCGGGAAAGTTCGTCGAATGCACGTTTACGTAGAGCTGATGCTGTCGCAACTGCGCGATCTGGGTCGGCGTGATCGCCGACGTGCCCGAGATCGTGCCCGACGTGCCCCCCACGGTTCCAAGAACGATGATGATCGGCGCATTGAAGCCAATGGCCGAGGCGCCGTGGATGTGTGACGCGGTCTGGGCGCTCGACAGGCCGCTGAAGACGACCGTCCAGTCGATCGTGAGAGCCGTCTCGTTG
>JAMQPJ010000036.1 GCA_023717585.1 Thermoanaerobaculia bacterium | reverse complement strand
AAGGACGGCACGAAGGTGCCCATGTTCCTGGCCTACCGCAAGGGCCTGAAGCTGGATGGCGCCAACCCGACCCTGCTCTATGCCTACGGTGGGTTCAACGTCCCCCAATCCCCCAACTACTCGCCCGTGGCCCAGGTCTGGATGGAGCTGGGAGGCGTCTACGCCGTGGCCTGCCTGAGGGGCGGCAGCGAGTACGGGAAGACCTGGTGGGAAGCGGGCAAGCGGGAAACGAAACAGAACGTCTTCGACGACTTCATCGCCGCGGGCGAGTGGCTCGTCGCCCATGGGATCACGTCGCCCAGGCGCCTCGCCATTTACGGCGGGTCGAACGGCGGCCTCCTCGTTGGCGCCGTCCTGAACCAGCGGCCCGAGCTCTTCGGCGCGGCCGTGGCCGCGGTCGGCGTCATGGACATGCTCCGCTTCCACAAGTTCACGATCGGCGGGGCGTGGACGAACGAGTACGGCTCGGCTGAGAACGCCGAGCAGTTCAGGTTCATCTACCCCTATTCCCCGCTCCACAACATCCGGAAGGGGTTCGCCTATCCGCCGGTCCTCGTCACGACCGGCGACCACGACGACCGCGTGGTGCCGGCGCATTCGTTCAAGTACGCGGCGACTCTCCAGGAAGCGCAGGCCGGCGAAGCGCCGGTCCTGATCCGCATCGAGACCCGCGCGGGCCACGGCGCGGGCAAGCCCACGTCGAAGCTCATCGACGAGGCCGCGGACCAGCTCGCGTTCCTCGCGAAGGCCCTCGGAGCTCCGGCACGATGAGGCGTCTTCTCGCGGCCGCCCTTCCAGCCGTTTTCGCGGCCGGCCTCTGGAGCTGCGCCTCGGCGCCGCCGCCTCCCCCCGCTCCCAGGCCTGTGCCGGCTCCCGAGCCCGAGCCGGCGCCTGTCGCGGTCGAAACCTCGTGGCTCGTCGGTTCGAAATCCGCCAACGTTCGTGAGACCGCGTCCACGAAGGCCCCGACGGTCGCCCGCCTGAGCAGAGGCGCCCGCCTGACCTCCTTCGAAGAAAAAGAAGGCTGGCTGCGCGTCAAGCTCGCGGACACGAGAACGGGCTGGATCCGGAAGGACCTCCTCAGGAAGGATGACGGATGTCTTCCCGACCGCCGCGAGGTTCTCCTGACGCCGCCGATGCTCCACATGTCGCAAGGTTCCGGCGGGTCCGGAACCCCGGAAACCAAGGGGAAGGTCGTCGTCGAGGCCGAAATCGACGAAAACGGAAAAGTCCGGACAGTCCGCGTCGTCCAGAACGAGACGGGCTCGCCGGAGCGCGCGGAGATTGCGAAGAGCGAGGTCCAGGGCGTCACGTTCCAGCCGCCGGTCAAGAAGTGCCGGGTCACCGGCTTCACGTACGTCTACACGCGGACGTTCTGAGGCTGTATGATGGCGCTCTGGATGGCTATCTGGAGGTCACGTGCCGAAAAGCCTGTCCATCGCCGACGCGCGAAATCGCCTCGCAAAGGTCGTTCATGACGTCGAAACCGGGCCGCCCGTGGAGCTGACGCGGCGGGGAAAGCCGGTCGCCATGATCGTTTCGGTTCGCGAGTTCGAGACGCTCGCGGGAGCCCGGGGTTCCTTCGCTTCCGCCCTTCGCCGGTTTCGAAAGGCAAACGACCTCAAGCGTGGCGGAATCGACCGGTCCTTCTTCGGAAGGCTCCGTGACAAGTCGCCCGGGCGCCCGGTGAACATCTGAGCTCCCGCTACCTGCTCGATACCGACATTCTCTCGGAGCCGCTTCGGGCCATACCCGAGCCTTCGATCCTCAGCCGCCTCGAAAAGCATCAGGGCGAGATCGCGACTTCGAGCGTCACGTGGCATGAAATGCTGTTCGGCGCGCGGATCTCGAAGAGTGCCCGGAAGCGCGGGCTGATCGAAACGTATCTACGGGAGGTCGTCGGACCGACCCTCCCGGTCTTTTCCTACGACACTCCCGCTGCCGAGGTTCACGCGATCGAGCGCGCCCGGCTTTCCCGCCTCGGGAAAACGCCTCCGTTCGCCGACGGCCAGATCGCCGCGATCGCCCGCGTGAACGGACTCATCCTCGTGACGCGCAACGTCGCCGACTTCCGCGCGTTCGAGGCGCTGGCCGTGGAAAACTGGGGGCGCTGAGACCGCCTCACGCTCATTCCCAGACGGGCCGGCGCGAGATCGCGCACCGGCCCGCCCAGGAGGCCACCATGAAGATCCTCCCCGCGCTCACACTGACGGTGCTCGCCCCGGGTCTTCTCGCGACGCGGGCCGTCGCCCAGCCGGCGAGCACGATCCGTGTCTACGTCTCCGGCGAGAGCATCGAGCGGCGCAACCGCTGGGTCGCGCCGCCGTTCACGGCCACCGGGTCGCTCAACGACCGGGGCGGCGGGGCGCTGCGCAACGACAACGAGGAGTACGGCTGGATGGTGCCGTTGCGGGATCGCCTCCGCCTCCGCGCCCCCGACCTCGACCTCGAGTTCGTCGGCTCGGACGTCTGGGCCGATGCCGACGACGCGCCGTACTCGGGCACCTACCCGTCGACCGCCCCCGGGCGGACTTCGGCCATCTCCGGCACGTCGATCCCGTCGTGGCTCGGGCAGCTCCGGGCCGAGCTCGAGAGCCGCGCGTTCTGCTACGAGCTGGCGTTCGCGTCCCGCGGCGGGAACGACCTCGGGAACGACAACGACGCCGGCTACAAGGCCGAGCTCAAGGAGCTGATCCTGCTCCTCGCGCGCGGCTCTTCGTGCCGGGCCGACCCGATCGTCGTCGTGACCGGCCACATGCCGGACGACCAGCGGTCGGGCGGGCCGGACGCCGAGTACGTGGAGCTGGAGCGGCACCGCTTCCTCGAGCGGGCCCGGGACGCCGTGACCGAGCTGGCCGCCGCGCAGCCCGGCGTGCGGGTCCGGTTCGCCGATCAGTACACGCCTTTTCTCGTCAACAAGCCAACGACCGCTTTCCCGTCCGAGGTCTGGTCGACGGGCGGCATCCCGGACTACGCCAAGATCGCCCGCGAGGGCGACGGCTATCACCCGCGCCGGCTGGCTTCCCTCTACGCGGGGGAGCTGGTCGCCGACGCGCTCGATCTGCAGGAGCTGCGCGCTTTCCTCGCCCCGGGCTGCCCCGTGACGATCACGGGGCCGGTTGCCGTCTGCGCGGGGGGCAACGTCACGCTCGACGCGGGCGCGGGCTTCGCCTCGTACCTCTGGTCGACCGGCGCGACCACGCGGACCCTCACCATCTCGCCCGCCGCGACCACGACGTACACCGTGAGCGTCACGACGTCTACCGGCTGCCAGGCGGCGTCCACCCCACACACCGTCACGGTGAACGCGCCGCCGGCCGCGACCGTCAGCGCCCCGGACCACGTGGCCCCCGGGTCGACGGGGAACGTCGCGTCGGTGCCCGACGCGGGTGCGGGCGCGAGCTACGCCTGGACGATCTCGGGCGGCACGATCGCCGGGAGCGCCGCCGGAAGGACGATCACGTTCACGGCCGGGGCCAGCGGCAGCGTGCTCCTCACGTCGAGCGTCACGAGCGCGGCGGGCTGCGCCGCCAGCGGGACGAGGACGATCCCGATCACGACCGCGTCACCGGGCCCTGAGCTCCTGTTGCCGGTCGTCCTCGACGTTTTCGGAGCGGGCGGGAGCCACTACACGACGGAGCTGACGCTCGTCTCGCGGGCGCCGGCGACCGTAACCGTGTCGCTCCTCTACACGGCCGCCCTCGGCGGCGGCAGCGGGACGGTCACGCTCACTCTCGCGCCGGGAGAGATTCGCGTCGTCGCGGATGCCATCGCGTTTCTGGGGTCGCAGGGGCTCACGATCCCGCCGGACGGCAGCGCGAAGGTGGGCTCGCTGAGGGCGACGTTCTCCGGGGCGCCGTCGGCGAGCCTGGTCTTCCTGGGCGGGCGGACGTCGACACCGGGAGGCGGGGGAACGTTCGGGCTCTTCTACCCGGCCATGACGCTCGAGCAGACGGCCGACGCGCCCGTCTGGGTCTACGGCCTCCGGCAGGACGCGTCCATGCGGTCCAACCTGGCGGTCGTCAACCGGGGGGACGCCGGCGACTCCATAACGCTGCGGATCACCTATTTCGGCAACCTCGGCGTGGCTCTGGGCACGCCCCTGGAGGTGACGCTCGCGCCGGGCGAGTGGCGTCAGTTCGACCGGCCGCTCGAATCGTCCGGCGTGGCGCTGGGCTACGTGAGGGTGGAGAGGACCTCCGGCAGCTCGCGCTTCCTCGCATACGGGGTTCTGAACGACGCCGCGACGTCGGATGGTAGTTACGTCGGGATGAGCTTCTAGGCTAACGCGGACGCCTGCTTCGGAGCGCCGGATCGACAGCGCGGTAGAGGGCGCTACTCAGCTCTTCTCGAACATCCCCGAGATCACGCTCATGAGGTCGCCGGCGGCCGGGATCTGGCCGTTCGGCGTGGCCTTGTCAACGAGTTGCGGGAGGATCCGGGAGATCGCGCTCGACGCCATTTCGGGCGAGATGCCCGCCTTCGCCGCGAGCGCCTGGATCTGAGAACTGCCGAGGACGTTCTGGATCTGCTCCGGCGAGATCGGCAGGTTCCTCCCCGTCGAAACCCACGAGCTCACGACATCGCCGAGCCCTTTCTGGTTGAACATGTTCACGAGGCCCGTGAGCCCGCCCGACCCGCCTCTCCCCGACACCATGCCGAGGAGTTCCATCGCGAGGCTCTTGTGCGCGTCACCGGCGCCATCGCCGCCGCCCACTGCCTTGAGGACTTCATCGAGAAGGCCCATCACCACTCCCCTTGGTTTACCGGACGACCACGAAGTCCTTGATCTTCGCGAACGTGCCTTCCTTGATGCCCGGCACCTTCATGATGTCCTCTGGCGACGCGAACTTGCCGTTCGCCTTGCGGTAGTCGACGATCGCCTGCGCCTTCACGGGCCCGATCTCCGGCAGCTTGTCGAGCTCCTCCGCTGAGGCCGTGTTGATGTTGATCTTCGTCCCGGGCGCGAGCTTTGCGGAGGAGGAAGTAGAGGAAGAGGAAGAGGAAGATTTCTTAGAAGGTGAAGACGGCTCGAGCGGCGCCGAAGCCTTGGCAGTCGTCGCGGTCGCACCCGAAGCCGCGGCCGCGGCCTCTTCACCCTTCGAAGAACTCTTGGTTTTCTTTCCTTTGGCTTCCTTCTCCGCGGCCGGCTCTTCCTTTGCCGCGACGCCTTCCGTGAGCTTGAGGACCTTCTTCAGGGAGTCGAGCTTCTTGCCGGAGCCGACGCCCTTGACCTTCGAGACCTCTTCCCACGTCTTGTAGGGGCGGTTCTTGACGAGCTCCTTGGCGAGCTTCTCCCCGACGCCCTTGGCGCCGGCGACCGCCTTCTCGTCGGCCGTGTTCAGGTTGACCTTCTCGGTCTTTGCGGCCTTGTCGGACGCCGTGGAGGCGCTCGACGCCTCGGCAGCCGGCGCCGGCGTCTTCTTTTTGGCGGCAAGGGCGGCCGGAGACGCCGCGAGAGCCAATATTGCGACACACGCCGCGAGGCCGTTCCGGATTGCTCTTCTCATTCGCAGAATCTCCTTTTTCTCTCGATCCCGGTTCTTGCAAGACTGTATCGCGGACGCGCGTCCGCCGCCAGACGCAGCCGGAGCGCATCCCGTAAACTCCGCGCCGATGCCGAAACGGACGGACATCAAGTCGATTCTCGTGCTGGGCTCGGGTCCGATCGTGATCGGCCAGGCCTGCGAATTCGACTATTCGGGGACACAGGCCTGCCGGGTGCTCCGGCGCGAGGGCTACCGCGTTGTCCTCGTGAACTCGAACCCGGCGACGATCATGACGGACCCCGAGTTCGCGGACGCGACGTACATCGAGCCCCTGGACCGGGACACCGTGGCGGCGATCATCGCGCAGGAAAGGCCTGACGCGCTGCTGCCGACCGTCGGCGGTCAGACCGCGCTCAACCTCGCCGTGGCTCTCGACGAGGCCGGCGTCCTCGCGCAATACGGAGTCGAGACTCTCGGGGCGTCGGTCCGTTCGGTCAGGCTCGGAGAGGACCGCCTCCTCTTCAAGCAGGCCATGCAGGAGGTCGGCGTCGACGTCCTGCGCTCGGGCATCGCCCGGAGCCTCGAGGAGGCGCGCGCCGTCGCGGCGGCGTTCGGCTACCCGGTCGTCGTCCGCCCCTCTTTCACGCTCGGTGGCACGGGGGGCGGCATCGCCTTCAACAGGGACGATTTCGATGCCATCGTGAAGCGCGGGCTCACGCTCTCCCCCGTGCACGAGATCCTCATCGAGGAGTCGGTGCTCGGGTGGAAGGAGTTCGAGCTCGAGGTCATGCGCGACACGGCCGACACGTTCGTCGTCGTGTGCTCGATCGAGAACCTCGACCCGATGGGAGTCCACACGGGCGACTCCATCACGGTCGCGCCGCAGATGACGCTCTCCGACGTCGAGTACCAGGCCATGCGCGACGACGCGAAAAAGGTCATCCGCGCCGTCGGCGTCGCGACGGGCGGATCGAACATCCAGTTCGCCGTGCACCCGAAGACCGGGCGCCGGATCGTCATCGAGATGAACCCGCGCGTCTCGCGCTCGTCCGCGCTCGCCTCGAAGGCCACCGGGTTCCCGATCGCGAAAATCGCCGCGCTCCTCGCCGTCGGCTACCACCTCGACGAGATCCCGAACGACATCACGAGGAAGACCCCGGCGTCCTTCGAGCCTTCCCTCGACTACGTCGTCGTCAAGATCCCGCGCTTCGCGTTCGAGAAGTTTCCCGGCGCCGACACGACCCTCGGCGTCCAGATGAAGTCCGTGGGCGAAGTCATGGCCCTCGGCCGGACATTCGCCGAGTCGTTCGGGAAGGCCCTCCGCTCGCTGGAGACGGGACGGACCGGCTGGATCGACGCGGGTGCCGCTGGAGCCGCGGCCGGCCCGGCGCTCCCCGTGCGGCCGGATGCGATGCGCGTCCCGCGGCCCGAGAGGGTCATCTCGGTCCTCGCGGCCCTGCGCGCCGGAACGCCGGTCGCGACGGTCGCGGAGATCACCGGCATCGATCCGTGGTTTCTCGACCGGTTCACGGAGGTCATCGAGACCGAGGCGCTCGTCCGGCGCCGGGGCGCACGTGCGCTCTCGGACGCGGCTCTTCTCCTTCGCGCGAAACAGAGCGGGTTCTCGGATCCGGACCTCGCGAAGCTCTCGGGCCGGAGCGCCGCCGAGGTTCGCGCCGCCCGGCTCGAACGCGGCGTGACGCCCGTCTTCAACCGGGTCGACACGTGCGCGGCGGAGTTCGAGTCCCTGACGCCGTACCTCTACTCCTGCTACGAGACCGAGGACGAGTCGAACCCCTCGAGCCGGGAGAAGGTCATCGTGCTGGGCTCCGGCCCGAACCGGATCGGGCAAGGCCTCGAGTTCGACTACTGCTGCGTGCACGCGGCCGGGGCGATCACCGCCGCCGGGTACGAGTCGGTGATGATCAACTGCAATCCGGAGACCGTCTCGACGGACTACGACACGTCCGACCGGCTCTATTTCGAGCCCCTCACGTTCGAAGACGTGATGGCCGTCGTCGAACGCGAGACGCCGAAGGGCGTTCTCGTCCAGTTCGGCGGCCAGACGCCGCTGAAGCTCGCCAAGCCGCTGGAGGCGGCCGGCATCCCGATCCTCGGCACTTCCCCCGATGCGATCGATCTCGCCGAGGACCGCGAGCGGTTCCAGAAGCTGCTGCACCAGCTCGACATCGCCCAGCCGATCAACGCCATCGCCCGCTCCCGCGACGAGGCCTTCGCCGGTGCCCACAAGGTCGGCTATCCCGTCGTGATCCGGCCCTCCTATGTGCTGGGCGGCCGG
>JAMQPJ010000029.1 GCA_023717585.1 Thermoanaerobaculia bacterium | reverse complement strand
CCCCTCATGGTGTTCGGCGTTCTCTGGTCGGCCTATCACTGGTATCTCTCCTGGGCGACGAACGTGGTGGCGTCGACCGGCACCGTCATGATCGGCACGCTCGCCATCATCCTGGCGTTTCAGCTTCTTCTGCAGGCGGTCGTTCTCGACGTGCAGAACGAGCCCGGCCGTCAGCAGCGTTGAGACGCGCCGTGCCCGAGTCGGCGACCCGCCGCAGACCCGGCCTCTCTTCCGCGTTCCTCCTCGCGGCAGCGGGCTGTCTCGCCCTTCTCTTCGCCGCGTATGCCAATGTTCTCGGCAACGCGTTCCATTTCGACGACAGCCACGTCGTCGTCGACAATCTCTACATTCGAAACCTCGCGAACGCGAGGCAGTTCTTCACGGACGTCCGGACGACGAGCGCACTTCCCCAGAATCAGGCGTACCGCCCCCTCGTGACTCTCAGCCTCGCGGTCGATTACTTTCTCGGCCGCGGGCTTTCGACACGCGCTTTTCACCTGGACCAGCTCTTCCTCCTCGCCCTTCTCGGCACCGCCCTCTTCTTCTTCTACTTCCGTGTGATGGAGCACGCAGCCCCCGGCGCCGCGAATGGATTCCTCGCCCTCTTTTCGGCGACGCTCTTCTGCGTGCACACGGTGAATACGGAGACGATGAATCTGATGCATGCGCGGTCGGAAATTCTCAGCGCACTCGGCATCGTCTGCGGGTTTCTGGCGTACCTGGGCGCTCCGCGCCTCAGACGCCTGCAGCTGCACCTCGTCCCGATGGTCGCTGGCGCCCTCGCCAAGACACCCGCGGTCCTCCTCGCGCCGCTGCTGTTCGTATGGGAATTCCTCGTGCCCGGAAACGGGCAACCGGCGGCGCGCACGTTCACCTCCAGGCTGAAGGCGGCATTCCGAGCCACGGCACCGGCATTCCTTCTGGGAGTCGTGCTGTTCTGGTTCGTCGAGAAGGCGATGGCGCCGCCGACCCTCGACTACGGCGGCGGAAACCGGATTGCGTACGCGCAGACGCAGCTCTGGGTCTGGCTTCACTACCTCCGGCTCTTCGTTCTTCCCGTGGGCCTCTCGGCGGACACGGACCTCACGCTGATTCCCGCCTGGTACGACACGCGCGTCCTCGCGGGAGCCTGCGCTCTGGCGGCGCTCGCGTGGGTGGCCGTGCGGTGCGCGAGGGCGCCGCGCGCGTGGCCCGTGACATTTGGTCTCGCCTGGTTCGCGATCGGACTTCTGCCAACCTCGAGCGTCATCCCCCTCGCCGAGCCGATGAACGAGCACCGCGTTTTTCTGCCGTACATCGGTCTCGTTCTTTCCGCCGTCTGGGGCGCCCGGCTTCTTCTCGCGGAGCGGTCCTTACGAGCGAGCACGGTCGTCGCCCTCTCCCTCGCGGTCCTCCTCGGCCTTGCCTGTGGCACGCACGTGCGCAACCGCTCGTGGCGGACGAACGAGGGACTCTGGGCCGATGTCACGGCGAAGAGTCCCGGCAACGGTCGGGGCTGGATGAACTACGGGACGGCCCTGATGGCGCGTGGCGAGTACCAGACGGCCCGGGATTGCTACGAGCGCGCCGCCCTGCTGACGCCGAACTACTGGACGCTCGAAACCAACCGCGGAATCGTCGAGGACGCTCTCGGCAACCCGGCAGCGGCCGAGCCGCACTTCAAGCGAGCGATCGAGCTCGGGCCCAGACAGCCCGACACGCACACCTTCTTCGCGCGCTGGCTCACCCGGAGAGGCCGCGGGCCGGAAGCCACGGGGCACCTCGAGACGGCCCTCCGGCTCAGCCCGGGTGCGGCCCCTCCGCGGAACCTGCTGATGGATCTTCGGGCGGCCGTCGGCGACGCTCCTGGCGCCGCGGCTCTCGCCCGGGAGGCTCTCGACGCGGACCCGTCGAACATCCGGGCGCGGGCCTACCTCGACGGAGGGTTCCCTCCCGACTTCGGGGCGGATGCCGCGGCGCGCCGCCGATCCGGAATCGTCCTCGGGCAACAGGGCGACTACGTCTCCTCGGCGCTCGCG
>JAMQPJ010000028.1 GCA_023717585.1 Thermoanaerobaculia bacterium | reverse complement strand
CCGCAGGATTCACAGATGAAGTGGTAGTGGTTCTGATCCTTGACGAGACCAAAACGGCTCTGGCCAGAACCGAACGGGAGCTCGCAGAGCGCCCCTTCCGCGACCAGGATCCTCAAGGTCCGATAGACGGTCGCGAGACTGACGCGGGGTTCCCGCCGGCGGAGCTCCTGGTGGATCCAGTCGACCGTCGGGTGGGTGGGGTTCCGACGGAAGAGCGCGAGGATGGCGTCGCGGTAGAGGCGGGGTCGAGGCACGGTCCCTGCATCCCCTTTCCGGAGTATTGATAACGATAAGCACTATCGTATCTGCATGAAAGATAGGCCCAGGCAGGCCCCGCGCGGAGTAGTTCAGATGCATCACCGGTCAGTGGCAGTTGCGGCAGAGCTGTCCCCGGTCGTTCCGCATCACGAGGTAGAAGGTCTTGTTCTCGCTCGAACGGCGGGCGACCCTTTCGAAAAGGCTCTGCGACACCCAGGCCGACCTCTCGAAGCGGGGGCGCGTCACGTCGTGACACGTCACGCATGCGTTCGTCGCATTCTTCGTCAGGAGGAGAGCCGACTGGACGCGCCCGGAGATCGGGACGCCGACCGCGTGGTGCCTCGCCGTGAAGGTGTGGCACGTGGCGCACATTTCGCTGCACGGCTTCGTGAGCCGGCTCCGGATCTCCGCCGCCGCTGTCGCGTCGTGGCACTTCAGGCACGACCCCTCGTTCCACGAGACGTGCGCCCCCTCGCCGGTGCCTCCCGGTTGGCCGAGGGCGACCGTCGCGCACAGGAGCAGGGCCACGAACGTCTCTTTCCACATCGCGCGCCTCCTCGTTCTCAAAAAACGACGACGACCTGGGCGAGCCAGGTGTCCCTTCCGAAACCGTCCTGCGCCTGCAGCTCCAGAGGGGCGGCGAGGATCCGCTGGTACTCGACCTTCAACGTGACGAGGCGGAAGAGCACGGCATTGAGGCCGGCGGTGAGACGCTTGGTGCCTCCCGCGTCCGCGCCGGCGCCCGCGTCTTTCGTCACGGTGTCGTATCGAGCGTACGGCGTCATCGGAGCGCCGGCGACTTCGCCGGCGTCGAACACCGCCGTCACGTGCCCGCCCGACTGGACGACCCGCTCGCCCTGCCCTTCAACCGCACGGGTGTCCTTCCTCAGGTACTCGGCCCGAAGGCGGCAAGGCCCCGCCGCGATTTCCGAATCGAGAGCGAAAGAGGTCTCCCGCGTGGCCCCGTCGCCGTCGAGATCGTGGAGGAGGGAGGCGCCGGCTTCGAAGACGTGCGTGAGCGGCTTGAGCTGATAGGGCTTGTTGAGCGGCGTGAATCCGAAACGCCCCCCGAAGACCTTCCCGGAGCCGTTGCCGCCGAGCGCCAGGGCCGTGTAGTTGAAGCTCCCCGAATTCCCGAGGATCCGGAGGCCCGTGGCGTTGTACCCGCCGCCCATGATGACGTCGGTCGTCAGGGGCGCGCTCGCCTCGGTCCGGTCCTTGGATGCGAAATACTGCCAGTCGCTGCCGAAGGGCACGTCGAAGCGGCCGAGCTGGACGTGGAACCCCTTTTCCACGGGGAGCTTGCCTCTCGGGGCGATGAGCCCGCCGAAGAAGTGGAAGTCGACGAACGCGACGGCGAGACTGGCCCCTTCCTCGTTCACGACGACCGCGGCGCCGACCTGGACGTTCTTCCCGAGCTCCTTCGCGAAGTCGACCTCGAAGTCGCCCATCGAGACGATGCTCGGGTCGTTCCGGGGGTTCGTCGCCTGGATGTCGAAAAAGCCGGAGATCGAGACGCCTCCCGAGAGCTTCTCGAGGTCCGCTTTGACCTTGTCGATCTCCTGGCGGATATCAAGAGGCTCGGCGGCTTTCGCCGGCGCCGCGACTTCGGCTGGAGGGCCTTCCTCTGCCGGTTGGGCGAGCAACGGGCGAGACGAGAGCGCGAGAACGGAGGCGACGACGGCCGTGAAGGGCGAGACAAGGAACGTCATCGACCGCGCCCTCTGCTAATGCGTCTCACCCTCATGACCGCAAGATAGGTCTCCCCCACGTGCCACCCCATGAGGCATCTGCATGCCTTGACACGGGGACCCGAAGTCACTATCTTGCGACTGAGACTGAGTCGCATGAGCAATGAGACGATCGTCCGCCACCTCGCCGCCATGGGAACCGCGCTGTCCCTCACGGTGTCGGCGCCATCGCGCGACGCAGCCCTCGCGGCGAGTGAAGCAGCGGTGCGCACCGTCGAGGCGGCCGAGCGCCTGCTCTCGACGTGGAGGGACGACACGCCCCTCGCCCGGCTGAACGCGGCGGTTCCCGGCGTACCCGCGCCGGTCCCGCCGGAGCTTTTCGCACTGCTGAAGAGAGTCTTCGAATGGGAGAAAGCGACCGGCGGCGCGTTCGACCCGGCGGTGGGGCCGCTCGTGACGGCCTGGGGATTGCGCACGGGCGGCCGCATCCCCGACGCGACGGCGCTCGCCCAGGCACGCGAGGCGAGTCGGCCTGACCTCTTCACCTTCGAAGAATCTTCTCTTCGCGTTACCCGATGGGCCGGCACCGCCGTCATCGACGAGGGCGCCTGGGGCAAGGGCTGGGCTCTCGACCGGGCGGCCGA
>JAMQPJ010000021.1 GCA_023717585.1 Thermoanaerobaculia bacterium | reverse complement strand
CTCTCGATGTCCTTCGCGAGGTCGCCGGCAGAGCCGTAGCGCGACCGCGGCTCCTTCCTGAGCGCCTTGAGCACGATCGCGTCGAGGTCGCGCGGGATCTTCGCCTCCGGCGCGGCGACTCCGGGCGCCATCGGCTCCTCGGTGAGCACCGCGTTCAGGAGCGCCGCCGGCTCCCCGGTCGGCGCGCGATACGGCTTGCGCCCCGTCAGGAGCGCGTAGAGCACGACCCCGAGGGAGTAGACGTCCGACGCTGTCGTCACGGGCTCGCCGCGCACCTGCTCGGGGCTCGCGTAGGCGAGAGTCAGCGCCCGCTGCTCCGTCGCCGTTCGCTCGGCGCGCTCGGGCGTGAGCATGCGGGCGAGGCCGAAATCGAGAAGCTTCGGGAGACCGTCCCGGGTGACGAGGATGTTCGAGGGTTTGAGGTCTCGGTGAACGACGAGCTTTTCATGCGCGTGCTGGACGGCGGCGCAGACCGACAGGAAGAGCCGCAGCGTGGCGTCGAGTCCGAGCGCTTCCGCGCGGCAATGCAGGTCGATGGGTCGTCCGTCAACGAGCTCCATCACGAAGAACGGAACGCCGTCCTCCGTCGTGCCGCCGTCGAGGAGCGTGGCGATGTTCGGGTGCGAGAGCGACGCCAGGATCTGCCGCTCGGCGCGGAACCTCTCGAGGACGGGCCCGGCCTCGAGCCCCCCCTGCACGACCTTGACGGCGACCTCACGCTGGAACGCGGCGTCGGCCCTCCGCGCGAGGTACACCGCGCCCATGCCGCCGCGGCCGATCTCGCGGATCAGCTCGTAGGGTCCGGCCCTCTTGCCGGGGGCGGCGCCGGCGGCGGCATCCGTATCCGGGAGCTCCGAGATGGCTTCGCGAACGCCATCCGCGACATCCTGCCCTTCGGAATCGCGGAGGAGGGCTTCGGCCTCCTCGAGCACCGCAAGGTCGTCGCACGCGCGCCGGAGGAATTCCACGCGCTCGCTGACCGGAAGCTCGACGGCCTGGTCGAAGATCTCGCGGGCCTTTCGGAACAGCTCGGCGTTCATTTAGGTCCGCATCTGCCGCCTGGGCCACGCCTCGGCGTGCCGGTAGTCGCGGCTGGCGGTGGCCGGAGAGCAGTCCATCACCTTCGCGATTTCCTCGACCGTGAGTCCCGCGAAAACGCGCAACTCCACGAGGTGCGCCTGTCAACCCGAGGCGGGGTGCCGTTTTCCGTCATGGGGCGACCGGGGGAATTCTCGCAGGAATCGTGAGCGAACGGGCCCGCGTTTGCGCATTCCTGGAGTGGAGGCAACACCATGCGACTCAAGACGCTCGCCCTCGCAGGAATGCTGTTACTCGGGAGCCCGGCGTTCGCTGACGGCGAAGAGCCTCTCGCCAACTGGCAGTCCCCGCCCTACTGGACCCCGCCGGCCGGACAACACGCGCGGGCGGCGCTCGCGGTGTCCACGCCGCTGCCGTTCATTGCGCTGACGCCGTGCCGGATCGTGGACACGCGCGGCAACGCGCCCCTGACGGGCGGCTTCCTGCCGGCGGCGACCGTGCGCAGCTACACGGTCACGAACGTCTGCGGCATCCCGCCGGGCGCGCAGGCTCTCTCGCTGAACGCCACCGTCGTCCACCCGACAGGCGAGGGTTTCCTGGTGCTCTACCCCGAGGGAGGCACGTTCCCGCCGGTCTCAACGCTCAACTTCCTCGGCAACGACGTGATCGTGAACGCCGCCGTCGTGCCCCTGAGCGCGACGGGTGGAATCTCCATGGCGCTAGGCGTCTCGGGTGGCGACGTCATCCTCGACACGAACGGCTACTACGCGCCGCAGACGGTCGTAACGACCTTGAACGGCGCTTCGGGCGCCGTCGCGCTCGCGGCCGGCTCGAACGTGACGCTCACGCCGTCGGGCCAGACGCTCACGATCGCCTCGACAGGAGGCGTGACACTCGCCGGGAGCGGATCGGCGTCGACGGCCTCGCATTCGGATCACGACCACATCGGAGCGGCCTGGTGTTGCTCCGGCGGCCTCTACATCAACAGCCTTGACGGGACCAATGCGGCCTTGCGCGGGGTTGCCCCCCAGATTGGCGTGCACGGAAGTTCGTATTCGTCCCTTCCGCTCTCGGCAGGCGTTTACGGGTCCACTTCCAACGCGAATGGAAACGGCGTCTGGGGAGTAGGAGGGCCCGGCACAGGCGTCAAGGGAACGAGCACGGGGAGCAACGGGGTGTTCGGCACGACCTCATCAGGCGCCGCCAGCGGCGTGTACGGCGAGAACAACGCGACCGGGGGCTTCGGTGTCGCCGGTCGAGCCCCGGTTGGACAAGCCGTCTACGGTGAAACCACCACCGGAACGGCGGTCCACGGGGAAGTGACCGGCTCGGCCGGCACCGCCATCCTCGGCGTCGCCCGAGGCAGCGGCATCGGCCTCTCTGCGCAAAACGTCGATGGCGGGACGGCCGGCTTCTTCTTTGGAAACGTCGACGTCCAAGGCTCGCTGACCAAGAGCAGCGGCTCCTTCAAGATCGACCACCCGCTCGATCCCGAGAACAAGTACCTCTACCACTCCTTCGTCGAATCGCCCGACATGATGAACATCTACAACGGCCTCGTGACGACGGACGAGAGGGGCTACGCGACGGTGGAGCTGCCGGAGTGGTTCGAGGCACTCAACCGCGACTTCCGGTATCAGCTCACGGTCCTCGACGAGACGGACGGCGACTCGTTCGTGCATTCCAAGATCGTCAAGGGGGTCTCTTCGAAGCGGTTCACGCTCCGGACGAGCGCGCCGCACGCGCGGGTCTCCTGGCAGGTGACCGGCATCCGGAAGGATGCCTGGGCGGAGAGCCACCGGATCCCGGTCGAGGAGGTCAAGGCCGAAAGCGAGCGCGGCCGTTTTCTTCACCCGAGAGAGCACGGGCGGCAGGTGGAGGACGGCATCCTCGGCGCGGGAAAGTGAGGCCGGATTCCTAGAAGTCGACGGTATAGCGGATCGAAGTCCGATCGCGCACGCGATCCAAATACACGACGCCGTCGAGGTGGTCGCTCTCGTGGAGGACGACGCGGGCGTGGAAGTCCTCCGCGACGAAGGAGACCGCCTTCCCGGACGTGTCGAGAGCGCTCACCCGGATCTTCTTCGGGCGCGGCACCTTCGCGGCGAGGAACGGCACCGAAAGACAGGCCTCGAAGTCCTCGTCTTCCGCCGCGTCGAGCACTTCGAACGACGGGTTCACGAGGAGCGTTGGCGGGATCTCCAGGACGTCCTTGCCGCGTTTTTCTCCATGGACCTCGTAGAGCACCACGCGGAGGCCCGTCGACACCTGGGGCGCGGCGAGACCGGTGCCGTGATACTCGACCATCGTCTCCATCATGTCTTCGAAGAACGCCCGGAACCGGCCCTTCCTGAGGTCGTGCGCTTCGATCTCCGACGCGCGCTTCCGCAGGATGGGCGAGCCGAGCTTGGCGACTTTGAGAATGGCCACGTGGTCTCCATGAGCGGCACCGGTTGCCCGCCTTCCCCCGCATTGTAGGGGGCCTTAGAATCCGTCTCATAAGACACGTCTTCCTTTTCAATCCCGCGGCCGGGAAGGGCCGGGCGATGCGCGACCGGGACGGCATCCGGGCCGCGCTGGCCTCCGCCGGCCTCGAGGGTGAATTCCTCGACACCGGGCGTCCCGGGCACGCCATCCACCTCGCCGAAAGGGCCGGGAAGGACGGCGTCGACGTAGTGGTCGCGATCGGCGGGGACGGCACGGTCAACGAGGCGGTGAACGGCCTCATGCAACTTCCCGCGGCGAAGCGGCCGGCCTTCGGCCTGATTCCCGACGGCACGGGAAACGACTACGGGTTCGCGCTCGGCCTCAGGCCCGGGGACCTCGCGGATGCTTCGCGAGTGCTCGCCGAGGGAAAGACGCGTGTCCTCGACGTGGGGGAGGTCAACGGGCGCTACTTCGCGAACAGCGTCGGCCTCGGGTTCGACGGCGCCGTGGCTGAGGCCGCGTCGAAGGTGCGTTATCTGAAGGGGTTTCCGGCTTACCTCTGGTCCGTCTTCAGGGTCCTGAAAGACTGGGCCAACTTCGATCTGACGCTGACGGTCGACGGCCGGGTGCTGGAAGGGCGGGCATTCCTCGCCGCGGTCGCGAACGGTCCGCGCAGCGGCGGCGGCTTCCTCCTGGCGCCCGCGGCGCGCCCCGACGACGGCCTCTTTGACGTGTGCCGACTTGGCGACCTCGGCAAGCTCGAGGCGCTGCGTCACCTGCCGAAGGCGCTCGACGGCTCGCACGTGGGGCTGCCGTGGGTGACGATCCTCCGCGCCCGCGAGGTCATCCTGACCTCGGACCGGCCGCTCACCGCGCATGTCGACGGCAACCTCGTTTTTTCGGCGGGTCACCCCGAGCCGCTCGTCTTCCGGATGCACGCGGGCGCGCTCCGCGTCATCGGGAACTGGCCGTGATCGAATTCGGGAAATAAGATGGTGCCCAGGGGCGGAATTGAACCGTCGACACCGCGCTTTTCAGGCGCGTGCTCTACCAACTGAGCTACCTGGGCGGGCCAAGCGACACTCGCCTACCGATCCCACGGGCACGTCCCTTGCGAAGAAACGAGCCGCGAGGCGCGTCTGGCGTTATAAGTGGCGCGCCTAGAATAGTCAACCGAAAGGGAATGATGCTCGCTCTTCTGACAATCCTGCCCCTTCTCGCCCAGGAACCGGCCGCTGCGCCCGCCGCTTCCCCGCCGAAATCCTCGCCCGCCCCTGCTCAATCCGAGAAGGGCAGCGCCATGGCGGGAGCCGCCGGCCTCGAAGTACTGTGGGCAAGTCGTCTCGCGGAAGCCGTCGAAGGGGCCAAACGCCTGCGCGACGGCCGCATCCTCATCTACTTCGTGGAACCCGACTGCGGCCAGTGCAAGCGCATGGAGGCGCTCGTCGTCCCCTCCACGTCGTTCTACGCCTTCACGCGCGACAAGGTGCCGCTCTACGAGGACGTGTCGACAGCGGAAGGAAAGGAGCTTGCGCGGCGCCTCCGGATCCGCGGCACGCCGACGTGGATCGTCGTCACACCCGAGCTGCTCGAGTGCGGCCGCCAGGAGGGTCCGACGACCCAGCAGGGCTGGGTGGACGCGTTCATTCAGGCCGAGCGCGGGTGGGCCGGCTACCGGAAGGTGCTCGCCGACGAGGCAGCCGACCCTTCCAACCCGCAGCTCGTCTTCGAAGCGGCGCGACAGACGTTTCAGCGCGGCGGTGGCCCGCTGGCCGAGGCGCGGTTCCAGCGGCTCGCACGCGATCCGAGGACTCCGGGCGCCATCAAGGAGCAGGCTCTCGGGTATCTCACCTCGCTCGAGATGGAATCCGGCCGCTTCGACGAGGCAGTCGCACATCTCGACACGCTCATTGCCACGGCGCAGGATCCCGCGC
>JAMQPJ010000187.1 GCA_023717585.1 Thermoanaerobaculia bacterium | reverse complement strand
CGAGGAAATCGCGAAGCGCCTTCATGAATTCGATGCCCGATGTCGCGGCGCGGGAAAGCGAGCTTCCGTGCCCCCGCGCGAGGCGCAAGGAGAATTTTCCCACGAGGTCGGCCGCGGGCTTGAAGAGGCAGCCGTCGCCCGCGCAGGCGAGCCCCGGAATGGGTCCCGAGGCCGCGCGCGCTTCCTTCTCCTCGCGGAGGCCGGGGCCGAAGTCGGCTTCGAGCGGGTCCTTCTTTTTCGTTCTCCTCGCCATCAGCGTACCTCCGGGCGTGTGAAGCGTACCGTGAGCCGCCCGTCCTCCACCTTCGCGCCGGCCGGCGAGAAGCCGGTCAGCATCCGCGGCACCGGGATGTGGTGGCGCACGTTCCCGATCCGGACGACGAGATCTCCCGAGGCCATCGCGAGATCGACTTCGCGCTTGTCGACGAACGGCAGATCGAGGGTGAGGACGTACTTTCCGTTTCTCTTCGCGTACCGGTAGGGCGGGTCCGAGCGGAAGGAATCGGCGGGGTTCCTCGTGCCCCAGAGATCCCGTCCGAGGGCGGTGAGCGCCGCGGTGCCGAGGACCTGGTCGTCCATCAGCGGCAGGGTGAAGATCGGCACGGGATCGAAGTAGCCGCGCGCCTCCTCGAGAAACTGGCTCTGGGTCTTCCGCCATTTGTCGAAGAATGGATCGAGAACGCCGTCCGGCAGGAGCCGATTCACGATGACGGCGTCCACCGTGAACCCGTAGAGGCCGAAGTACATGAAGGCCCGCTGAGTCTCCTTGATGACGATCTTCTCCGCGTTCGTCACGAGGCGCACGGTCGTCGTCTTCGGGTCCTTGAGGAGCGCATCCACCCCTTCGAGCTTCTGCGCGAGGGACTGTACGTTGTCGAAGTAGCGGTCGGGCGGGAGCGGGAGGTCGGTCATCTTCTTGGCGACCGGGCGCGCGACCTTGAGGATCGACCGCTCGAGCCGAAAGAGCTTCTTCATGTACCAGTCGAGCGTGGGCGGGAGCGAGACGAACCGGAGAGACTCCCCCGTGGGCGCGCAGTCGAGGAGGAGGGCGTCGAACGCCTTCTCGCGGGCGTACTGGTTGACGTAGAGAAGCGCCGACACTTCCTCCATCCCCGGGAAGATCGCGAGCTCCTCGGCCAGCACTTCCTCCACGCCCGTGACCGCGAGGAGCGTCGTGATGTACCCGGAGATGTCCTTCCAGTGGCGGCCGATCTCCTCCGTGACGTCGACCTCCTGGATCCAGAGGTTCTCGCCGACGGCAACGGGCGTCCCGTGCGAGTGGTCGGTCAGGGCGACGTCGCGGTCGAACGCGTCCGCGAGCGAGTGGGCCGCGTCCACGGACATGACGAGCGTTTTGAAGCCCCGCGCCGCAAGCGAGATTCCCGTCGCGGCCGCCACGGTCGTCTTGCCGACCCCGCCCTTGCCGGTGAAAAGGATGATGCGCATCTCGAATCGATGTTACGCGCTCAGCCGAAGCGCTCGCCGAGGCGGACACATCCCCACGCGAGAAGCAGCCCGGCATAGACGTCGATGGCGTAATGCCAGCCGCTCACCACGGCCCCGAACATCGTGAGCGTCGTCGCGGCGGTAAAAAGGAGGAACAGCGCCCGCGATCGCCGCCGCGCGACGAGGGCGAAGAAAGCCTGCGCCGCCACGTGAAGAGACGGCATCGCCGCGGTGCCGAGGTAGGAATAGATGTCGGTGCCCTCCGCGTGCCGGTGGAAGGCCCGGACGCGACCGTAGTTGGCGTAGAGACCGTCCATGACGGCCGACTGGGTGGGCATCGCCGCCCTGACGTCCAGGTAGTCGTCCTTGAGGACGAAACAGGGGCCGAGGGACGGCATCGCGAGGTACCACCACGCCCCGAGTATCCACAGGATCGAGAAGCCCGTCGCGAACCGCGCCCGCTCGCGCGACGACAGAACGGACACGAACCAGGCGATGCCGCCCAGGACCGTGTAGATGAAGGTCGCGTACCACCTGTCGAGCCCCTGCCACAGCGCGGCGTACGGGAAGAGCCCCTGCAGGAACAGTCCCGGATTCACGCCGCCGTGCAGCGCCGTCTCGACGCGATAGAGAAAGTCGTCGAAGAGAACGTCCGGCCTCAGCAGCGGCAGCGTCACCTTGAGCCAGCTGTAGGCGAAGGACGTGAGGCTCACGGAGAGAACAAAGCGGGAGAAATCCAGAAGTGAAAGGGGACGGAAGGCGGCGTAGAGACGGATCCACGCCCGAATCGGCGCGCGGCGCCCCGCCAGAAGACTCCGGAGCCCGAGAGCGCCGAGCAGGAGGAACGAGACCGGAATCGCGAAGCCGAGACATTCGCGCAGGATGCGTGCGGCGTCGAGCCCGACGAGGGCCCGCTTGCGGACGAGCCAGAGGACGACGGCGAAGTTGGCAAGGATGATCGCCTCGTAAAGACGCAGACCCGGGACCCAGCCCTTCCAAGACCCGAGGAACCTGCCGGACCGGCCGAACCTGCCTTTCGCCGCCCTCACCATCCGCGGGCCTTGTCCCAGTCGCGGCGTTCCTTCTTGGACAGCCTGCCACCCTTCTCGTCCCGCCGCGGGGCGAGCAGGCGCTCGAGCCGTCGCGCCTCGAGGACCTCGGGGGAAAAGGGCGGCGTCGTTTCCTCGTAGAGAAGGCGGGCCCCGGCTTTTGGAATGCTTCTTTCCGCGAGGCCCTTCACGATGAACGTCCGTCGATCACGTCTGAACGTGATTTCGAGCCTGTCGTGAACGCGCAGCAGCTTGTGCGCCGCGGCGGCATGACCGTTCAGGTGCACCTTGCCCCCGGCGCACGCCGCGGCCGCCTGCGATCGCGTCGGAAAGAGGCAGGAGACGTCCAGCCAGACGTCGAGGCGGACCTCGGTGAGCGTGTCGGGCTCCTCGTCTTGATCAGGCCGTCGCATGTTCCCTCTCGGCTGGCGCGGAGGGGGGCTCAGGGGGGGCGACGCACTGCGTCGTCGCCACCGGGTTCCGCCCGGCACATTCTAGAAGACGGGCTTCTCGACCCGCTTGTCGAACCTGTAGACGTACTTGTAGCCGAAGATGTCCGCCGTTTGCTCGTACTGGGCCGAGATCGCGATGTACGTGCCGCTGCGCTCCACCCGGATCGCCTCCATCTTGAGCGGGACCCTCGCCTTCTGCGCGCGCATGTAGACGTCCATCTGGAGTTTCTCGAGGGACTTCAGGCCGCCGAAGTTGGCCGCCTCGTTCATCGCATCCAGAACGTCGTTCCCGTGGATGTGCAGGGGAACGATGCGCACGCACCCGACGACGACGACGAACAGGACGGCCAGCCCAACGACGAGGCCGAAGGCCCCCTCTCCCCTCCTGGACCCTCTGGCGGCTTGCCGCATCGTGTCTCCTTCCCGCGCGGCCGTACCCGCGCGCTCTAGTGAATGGCGTGAAAGCTTCTTTCCCAGCGAGTCCGAGACAAAAAGTGTAGCGCGGTATCGATCAATCGGCGTAACGCCGCTCCGCGGCCCGAAAAAGAGCGCGGCCCGTCGCGGACGGACCAGAGGACGGCCACGGCACGGCCCTCGAGATGCGCCAGGGGCACAGAGCCCCAGAACCGCGAGTCCCGAGACTCGTCGCGGTTGTCTCCCAACGCGAAAAACCGCCCCTCGGGCACCCTGACGGGCCCGAAGGAATCGCGTTTCGCGAGCGAAGGCGGCGCGTCGGTGCCGTAGGTCCTCGCGTCGCGATGCACGGCGTACGGCTCGGTCACGACCTCTTCGTTGACGGCGAGGCTCTTGGCCTCGACCGTGACCCAGTCTCCCGGAAGGCCGACGACCCGCTTCACGAAATCGCGCTCGGGATCGGGCGGATACCGGAAGACGACGACGTCTCCGCGCGTCAGGTCGCGGTAGGGGAGAACCCGCGCCCAGGGACCCTCGTGCGCGCCATACGCGAATTTGTTCACGAGGACGTAATCGCCCGTGAGCACCGTGTCTTCCATGGAGGCGCTCGGCACGTGGTAGATCTGAAAGACGAATCCCTTGAACGCGAGGGCGAGCGCCGCGGCCACGAGGACGGCCTCGGCCGTCTCCACGAGGCGCCCCGCCCGCGCCATCAGTCGACCCTCAGGACCGCGAGGAAGGCCTCCTGCGGGAGGTCGACCCGGCCGACCTTCTTCATGCGCCGCTTGCCTTCCTTCTGTTTCTCGAGGAGTTTCTTCTTGCGCGTGATGTCGCCGCCGTAGCACTTCGCGATCACGTTCTTGCGGAGGGCCCGCACCGTCGAACGGGCGAGGATCTTCGAGCCGATCGCCGCCTGGATGACGACCTCGAACATCTGCTGCGGGATCATCTCCTTCATCTTCTCCACGAGCGAGCGGCCCTTCGTCTGCGCCTTGTCGCGGTGGACGATGAACGCGAGGGCGTCCACGGGCTCGCCGTTGATGAGGACGTCGAGCTTTACGAGGTCGCCCGGGCGGTAGTCGATGAGCTGGTAGTCGAACGACGCGTAGCCGCGGGAGAGCGACTTCAGCTTGTCGTAGAAGTCGAGGATGACCTCGTTCAGCGGGAGCTCGTACTTGAGGACGGCGCGCTGCGTGCCCGCGTATTCGAGCGACACCTGCGTGCCCCGCCGCTCCTCGGCCAGGGCGAGGATGCCGCCGAGGAATTCGTCCTTCGTGATGATCGTCGCGAGGATGTACGGCTCCCGGATCTCGTCGATGAGTTGGACCTCGGGAAGCTTCACGGGGTTCGAGATCTCGAGCTCCTGCCCGCGCATCGTCTTCACGAGGTAGGGAACGGAAGGGGCCGTCGTGATGAGCGACAGGTTGAACTCGCGCTCGAGGCGTTCCTGGATGATCTCCATGTGGAGGAGGCCGAGGTAGCCGCACCGAAAGCCGAACCCGAGCGCCGTCGACGACTCCGGTTCGAACGTGAACGACGCGTCGTTGAGGCGGAGCTTCTCCATCGCGTCGCGGAGGTCCTCGTAGGCGTCCGTCTCCGTCGGGAAGATCGACGC
>JAMQPJ010000640.1 GCA_023717585.1 Thermoanaerobaculia bacterium | reverse complement strand
GCCCTCCGCGGGCTGCGCGGCGAGAACGCGACGGAGATCAAGATCTGCGGCGTCACACGGGAAGAGGACGTCGAGACGTGTCTCGATCTCGGAGTCGACTGGATCGGACTCGTCTTCGCGGCGCGGTCGCCGCGGCGGGTGACGCTGAAAGAGGGGAGATTTCTGCGAATGAGGGCGAAGGGGGAAGTCCCTCCGCGACGAGAGGGCGGAGACGCGAAGTGTGGGGCGGCGGGGAGTGTGAAGGGCGTCGTGGCGGTCTTCGCGGGGAACTCCGAGGCGGAGATTCGGGAGGTCATTGAACACGTCCGCCCCGACGCCATTCAAATGCCTCTTTCCCCTCTGAACCATTCAAGGAAATCTCTCTCTTCGGACATTCCCTTCTGGAACACCATCCGCGTGGGAAGAGACGATCTCTCGCCCGCATCCGGACACACCGGTGATGCCCTCCACTTCGACACCTCCGTCGCCGGAGTCTCCGGCGGCAGCGGGAAGACCTTCGACTGGACTCTTCTTTCCGCCGTCGATCGATCGCGCCCGGTGATTCTCGCGGGCGGCCTGAAACCCGAGAACGTGGCTGATGCCGTGAGAAGAGTGAGGCCCGACGTCGTGGACGCGGCGTCGGGAGTGGAGACCGCGCCGGGAATCAAGGATCGGGCGAGAATCGCGGCGTTCGTGAGGGAGGTCCGCCGTGTCTGAAGCGACCCGAGCCGCATTTCGCCCGCCCGAGGCGGACGCGCAGGGGCGCTTCGGGGCGTTCGGCGGGCGCTTCGTGCCGGAGACGCTCATGGCGCCCCTCGAGGAGCTGACACGCGCCTACCGGGAAGCCCGACGCGATCCCGCTTTCCGGCGCGAGCTGGACGAACTCCTGAAGACCTATGCCGGCCGGCCGACGCCCCTCACGCATGCGAAGCGCCTGTCCGAGAGTCTGGGAGGCGCGAGGATCTTCCTGAAGCGCGAGGATCTCCTCCACACGGGAGCGCACAAGATCAACAACGCGCTCGGGCAGGCCCTCCTCACGAAGAGGATGGGCAAGCCGCGTGTCATCGCGGAGACCGGCGCCGGACAGCACGGTGTGGCCGCGGCGACGGCGTGCGCCCTCCTCGGTCTCGAGTGCGTCGTCTACATGGGAGCCGTCGACGTGGAGCGGCAGGCGCTGAACGTCTACCGGATGAAGCTGCTCGGAGCGACGGTAGTGCCCGTGATGGGGGGCACGCGTACGCTCAAGGACGCGATCAACGAGGCCATGCGCGATTGGGTCGCGACGACCGCGACGACGCACTACATCCTCGGGTCGGTTCTCGGGCCCCATCCGTTTCCGGCCATGGTGGGCGATTTCCAGTCCGTGATCGGGCGGGAGGCCCTCGCGCAGAGCCGCAAGGCTCTCGGAAGGCTTCCCGACCTCCTCGTGGCGTGCGTGGGCGGGGGCTCGAACGCGATCGGCCTCTTTCGGGAATTCCTGCCGTTCCCGGGCGTCGAGATGGTCGGCGTCGAGGCCGGGGGCCGCAGCCTCGCGCCCGGCGAGCACGCGGTCCGTTTCGGGCCGGGTTCCGTCGGCGTCCTCCACGGCACGCGCACCCTCATCCTGCAGGACGCGGACGGACAGGTCCTCCCGACGCATTCCGTGTCCGCCGGCCTCGACTATCCGGCCGTGGGACCCGAGCATGCGCGCCTCGCCGAACTCGGACGGACCCGCTACGTCTCGGTGAGCGACGAGGCTGCACTCGCGGCGTTCCACCGCCTCGCCGAGACGGAAGGGATCATCCCGGCTCTCGAGACGGCGCACGCCGTGGCCTGGGCCATCGAGGAGGCGGGCCGCCGTCCGAAAAGCGAGGCGATCCTCGTGAATCTCTCCGGCCGCGGCGACAAAGACGTCGTCCAGGTGGCGCGGCGCGAGGGCGTGGAGCTTTGAGTCCCGTGAATCGCATCGGGCGGGCCTTCGCGAAGGCCAGGGCCTCGGGCCGCGCGGCGCTGATCGTCTTCGTCGAGGCGGGCGATCCCGATCTCGGCACGACCCGCCGGC
>JAMQPJ010000578.1 GCA_023717585.1 Thermoanaerobaculia bacterium | reverse complement strand
TGGTCGAGGATGACGTCGCGGCGCTCCGCGAGCGTCGCCACCCGATAGGGGCGCCCGGCGAGAAGCTCCGACGCCTGCCTGAAGATCCACGGGTTCTTCATCGTGGCGCGGCCGCACATCACGGCGTCGCAGCCGGTTTCCCGGAACATCGCCAGGACGTCTTCGGGCGTAGCCACGTCGCCGTTCCTGACGACGGGAATCGTCACGGCCTCCTTGAGGCGCGCGATGCGGCTCCAGTCGGCCCGGCCCGTGTACATCTGCTTCGCCGTCCGCGCGTGCAGGGCGACCGCGGCGACGCCCTCTCCCGCGCAGATCCGTCCGAGCTCGAGATAGTTCACGGTTTCGTCGGTCACCCCGAGCCGGAATTTCACCGTGAGCGGCGTCGTCTTCAGCGCCTTCCGGCAGGCCGCGATGATCTCTCTTGCCCTTCCGAGATCGCGCATGAGGCCCGCTCCGGCGCAGCCCTTGAGAATCTTGTTCGCGGGGCACCCCATGTTGATGTCGCAGACGTCGAGGCCCATCTCCTCGACGCGCTCCGCCGCGATCTCCATGCGCTCCCTGTCCGCGCCGTAAATCTGGACCGACAGCGGGCGCTCGGCGGGATCGAAGCGCAGCAGCCGCTCGGTCTTGCGGTTTCCGCGCGTGAGCCCCTCGGACGAGATGAACTCCATCGTCACGAGGCCGACGCCGCCGATGCGCCGGAGAAGCAGGCGGTACGTCATGTCGGTGATCCCGGCCATCGGGGCGAGGATCAGCGGCGGATCGACGGCGCAGGGACGCGTCCCGGCGCCGCCGTAAACGAGGGTCATACCCGGAAGTCTACTGGCCGGTGGCCTTCGCGGGCGGGGCGGAAGCCGGAGCCGACGGATTCACGAGGCTCTCCACCTCGAAAGACCCGTGGTAGAGCGCGAAGGCGCCGGGCACGACCTTCTGGTCGCGCGTGAGGCCCACGACGTAAGCGTGCCGCCCGGGCGTGAGGCCTTCGAGCCAGACGGGCTCGACCTTCGTGAGCGTGACCTCGGGCTGCGTGTCGACCTTGTAGCGCAGGCGGCAGGAATCCCCCACGGACTGCTCGGCAACCGGGCACCCCGAGACGAGGACGTCGAGGAGGACCTTGCCGGTATCGCCCTTCACCTTTCCGCGGGGCGCGACGACCGTGAGGATCGGCGTGCCGGCCTCGGCCGTGTTCTTGCCGTCCTTCTCGCCCACGTGAAATGTCACGGACGCGAGCGCGGAGGGCTCCTTGATGGCCTCGCCCCACGGGCGCACCGGGAAGATGCGGACCATGTGCGTACCTTTCGGCAGGCTCTTGAACGTGTAGGGTTTCGTCGCATCGCGCCACGGGAACGTCGAGGAGATGTTGTCGACGAGGATCTCCAGTCGCTGCCCCGTCTTCGTCGCGGCGTCGTCGAAGGTCTCGAAGTTCGCGAGCTCCACCTTGAGCGTCACGGGAGCGCCCTTGGCCGGCGGCTGCCCCGCCGCAGTCTCCGGGACCGGGATCACCTCGTCCGGGGCCGGAGAGACGATCTTGAGCGTCACCGGGCCCGTGGGACCGCGGCCATCGGGAATGCCCGCCACGGGCGACTTCGGGTCTTTCGGCGTCGCCGTCTGCGCGGAGACCGGCTGGAGGAGCGCGACGGTGAGGCCCAGGGCGAGGGTCTTCGACACATGGCTGGCGGTGAGTTTCACGGGCACTCCTTGAAAGACTGTCCCTGGGTCGCTACGGCGCCGCAGAGCCGCGGAGGATAGCAGCAAGAACGGGGCCTGAAAAAGGGAGGGTCAGAGCCCCGACCGCGCCCACCCCTCGGGCTCGGCGAAGAGGCGGGGATCCGCTCCGATCCGCACGTCCGTGAGGCCGACGGTCGACTTCTGCTCTCTCCCGTCCGCGCCCGGGATTCCGCGGTCGAGGCGCATGACGAGCCCGTCGAGATCCGCGGCCACCCAGTAGGTCGTCGTCGGAGATCCCGGCACGGCCGGATCGTCGTCGAAGCGCCAGAGGGCGCACACGTGTCCCGCGAAGACCTCGTCGCCTTCTCGGTGATAGACGCTCAGCTTTCGCCGCGCCGCCTCGGCTTTCTCGTCGAATCCCGCGGCGAGCGGAATCCCGCCGGGCAGCTCTCCCACCGCCTCCTGGAACGGAACGTCCCGCACCGTCTTCGCGGCCGGATCCAGCCGGAAGGCACGGCGCGCCGCCAGGTCGAGGACGAGGGCCGGGCCGTCCTTCGGCCCCTTGCGGCGCAGGTCGCCGCGCACCGCGATGTCGAACGACGCCTTCTCGGCGCCGTCGATCCGGAGCGTCACGCGCGCGCGGTATCCGTGTGTCTTCACGCGCGGGGGCGCGCCGAAGGGATCGGCCGCGCAGCCCGGAAGGAGGAGCATCGTCCCGAGGAAGAGCGGCGTAAGGGAACGGGCGGTTCGTCTCACGTTCGCCTCCTCGGCGGCGAGGTGACGGGAACTTCGAGCCCGAGGAAGTGCTGGAAGACGGAAAGCGCGCGGAGCGTGACCCAGCGCGACAGCTCGCCCGTGCGCCCGAGTGCGACCGGAAGGCGCTCGGGACGGGATCTTTCGAGCTTCCAGCGAGCGCGGTGGTCCGCGCGGGCGGCGAGCCGCGCGAGGGACCGGGCGAGGACCGGCTCGCTCCGGGACTCGGGCGGGAGGACCGAGGCGAGCGCGAGGAGCATTTCGGCGAGATCCGTCTCGTCGCCGCACGGGAACCCCGGCATGACGAGCTCTTCGGGCGCCCCGGCGGCGAGCACCGCCGGCAGCTCGGCCTCAAGGAGTCGGGCCCCGAGGAAGGAAATGGCCCGGGTCACGCGCTCGCTCCTTGTTTCTTCGGGAAGCGACGCGAAGAGCAGGAGGTCCTTCTCCGTGCGGCCGCGCCCCGCGAGCGCGCGCGCCGCGAGGACGTCGGCGCCCTGGAGGACCCGGGCGTCGCGCGCCCATCCGACGCGCGCGAGAACCCGCAGGGCTGCGCG
>JAMQPJ010000557.1 GCA_023717585.1 Thermoanaerobaculia bacterium | reverse complement strand
ATCTCGAGGCACTGCACGAGCGGAAGGCCCGCGTCGATCATGACCGAGAACTGGCGTGTGAAGATCGCGAGACGCCGCGCGTTGACCTTGCCGCCGCCGATCTTCGGCACGGCGAACTCTTTGCCTTTTTCCTTTACGGTCGTGACGTCGATCTGCCTGCGCCTCAGGTCGGCGATCGCGAGATCCTTCGAGTCCGCGACGAGGACGCCGCCGGTCGTGCCTCCCTGCCGCGTGCGGCCCTTCCAGACGAACTGCGCCATGAGTCCTCCGCTCCCTGCTTACCCGCGCCGCGCCACGTTCGGAGGTGCGCCCGGGACGGCGGAGCCGCCCGCCGCCGTCGTCGTGACGACGCCCACGCCGCGGGCGATCATTTCGGCGAGCTCGTCGGGAAGCGAGGAGACCGACATGGCGAGCTCCTGCGAGATGACGCGGCGATGAACGAGCGTCGCGAGCGACTGGTTGAAGGTCTGCATGCCGTACTTGTTCTGCCCGGTCTGCATCATCGAGTAGATCTGGTGGAGCTTGTCCTCGCGAATGAGGTTGCGGATCGCGGGAGTCGGCACGAGGATCTCCATCGCCATGCAGCGGCCTTTTCCCGCGGCGCGGGGGAGGAGGCTCTGGCAGAGGATTCCCTCGAGCACGAACGACAGCTGGGCGCGCACCTGAGGTTGCTGGTTCGCCGGGAACGCGTCGATGATGCGGTTCATCGTCTGGACGGCGCTGTTCGTGTGGAGCGTGGCCAGCGTCAGGTGGCCCGTTTCCGCGATGCGCAGCGCGCACTCCATCGTCTCGAGGTCGCGCATCTCGCCCACGAGGACGACATCGGGGTCCTCGCGGAGAACGGCCTTCAGGGCGTTCGGGAAGGAGTGCGTGTCGGCGTGAAGCTCGCGCTGGTTCACGATGCAGCGTTTGTGCGTGTGGAGAAACTCGATCGGGTCCTCGATCGTCACGATGTGCTTCGGCTGCTCGCGATTGATCTTGTCGAGCATGGTCGCGAGCGTCGTCGACTTGCCCGAGCCCGTCGGCCCGGTGACGAGGACGAGGCCCCGCGGCTTGTTGCACAGCCCCTCGACGACGTTCGGAACGCCCAGCTCGCGGAAGCCGAGAATCTCGTACGGAATCTGCCGGAAGACGGCCGACACCGCGCCGCGCTGCAGGAAGCAGTTGCCGCGGAAACGCGCGAGGCCCTTCACGCCGAAAGACAGGTCCAGCTCGAACTGCTCCTCGAAGCGGTGCTTCTGGACGTCCGTCAGGATCGAGTAGGCGAGCTGCTTCGTCTCGGGAACCGTGAGCGGCGGGTAATCCAGCGGAATGAGATCACCGTCCACCCGGATCATCGGCGGCGAGTTCGTCGTGATGTGAAGGTCCGATCCCCCGCGCTCGACGAGCGTCTTGAGGAGCTGATGGAGCGTGACCCCCATTGCGATGTCCCTCCCGAGTACTCACGAATGATACGCCATGCGCCCGGAAAAACCCGTGGCGGAGCCCCCTCAGCCCCACGCCCGGACGTCGACGAGCCCGCTCGCGAGGATGTGTCGAGGAGCCTAGAGCACCGTCTCCCGGACGACTTCCTCGATCGACGTCAGGCCGTCCTTGATCTTCTGGAGGCCGGAGCGGCGCAGGGAAACCATTCCCTCCTCGAGGCCCTTCCGCTTGATCTCGATCGACGAGGCGCCCGAGAGGATGAGCTCGCGGATCTCCTCGGAGATCTCGAGGACCTCGACGAGCGCGACGCGGCCCTTGTATCCGGTGTTGTTGCACTTCTCGCAGCCCTTGCCCTTCATGACCTGGACGCTCTTGGCGTCCTCCGCCGTGAAGCCGAGGGAGACGAGGACCTGGGGGGCGACTTCCGTGGGGCCCTTGCAGCTCGCGCAGACGCGCCGGATGAGGCGCTGCGCCGCGATGAGGACGACAGACGTCGCGACGAGGTAGGGCTCGATGCCCATGTTCATGAGGCGGTTGATCGTGGAGGGCGCGTCGTTCGTGTGAAGCGTCGAGAGCACGAGGTGCCCGGTGAGGGACGCCTTGACCGCGATTTCCGCGGTCTCGAAGTCGCGGATCTCGCCGACGAGGATGATGTTCGGATCCTGCCGGAGGAACGAGCGCAGGGCCATCGCGAAGTTCAGGCCGATCTGGTCCTTCATCTGGACCTGATTGATCCCCGGCAGGTTGAACTCGACCGGATCCTCGGCCGTCATGATGTTCGTTTCGGGCGTGTTGATGCGCGAGAGGGCCGAGTAGAGCGTGTTCGTCTTCCCCGACCCCGTCGGCCCGGTCACGAGGACCATGCCCCACGGGCGCAGGATGGCCTTCTCGAACTTGAGCAGGCTCTCCTTCTCGAACCCCAGCTTCGTCATGTCGAGCATGAGGTTGTCTTTGTCGAGGAGCCGGCAGACGATTTTCTCTCCGAACAGCGTCGGAAGGACGGAGACGCGGTAGTCGAGCTCCTTCACCTTGCCCGCGAGCTTCATCTTGATCTTGATGCGGCCGTCCTGCGGCAGGCGCTTCTCGGCGATGTCCATCTTCGCGAGAATCTTGATGCGCGACGCGATGGCGTCCCGGAGCTTCGGAGGCGGGTTCATGACTTCGTAGAGGATGCCGTCGATGCGGTACCGGACGCGGTATTCGCGTTCGTAGGGCTCGATGTGGATGTCCGACGCTCCGCGCTTGATCGCGTCCGTCAGGATGATGTTGACGAGCCGGATGACGGGCGCTTCCTCGCCCTCGTCGACCAGTCTTTCGAGGTCGATCATCTCCTGCTCGGACTCTTCGACGACCTCGAGTGAGGTGTCGGCCGTGTCCACGACCGACATCTCCTCCATGACCTTCTTTAGCTCGAGGGCGTGTGTCGCCCCGTAGTGCTTGTCGATCGCGAGCGAAAGCGCGTTCTCGGACGCCACGACGGGCTCGACGTTGTACCCGGTCATGAACTTTATGTCGTCCATGGCGAACACGTTCGTCGGGTCGGCCATGGCGATCGTGATGGTGGCGCCCGTCTTGTTGACCGGAAGAATGTTGTACTTGCGCGCGACGTCGGCGGCGACGAGCTTCAGGACCGCCGGATCGATCTCGAAGTGCGAGAGGTTGATCGACGGAACGCCGAATTGCGCCGACAGCGTTTCGGTGATGTCGTCCTCGCTGATGTAGCCCAGCTTGACGAGCGATTCGCCGAGCTTCATTCCCGAGGACTGGACCTCCCGCAGTGCTTCCTGAAGCTGCTCAGCCGTGATGAGCTTCGACTTGACCAGGAGATCCCCGAGCTTGACGGCCATGCCCTGATTCTAGCGGGTCAGGGTGCCACGGGCGGATCGCCTCTCTGGGCCATGCTCCCGGGCGCGCCCGCCGGTGCGGCGGGGCCGGGAGGTTTGGTACCTGAGGTGATCCTTCTGAGGCGGGCCGTGACGGACCCGATGGGCATCACGGTCCGGGCCATCACGGGGAGGCGGCGCTCGTCGTCCGAGAACCAGAGAAAGAGCTTGCCGCGGTTGCGATCCTCGGCGGTCTCGTTCTCGCGCAGCTGAGGTTGCAGCTTGAAGGCGTCGAAAACGCCCGCCTCGGTCTCGACCTTCTCCTTCTCGAGCACGGCGGCCTTGAGCTTGTAGACCTTTCCGCGCGAGAACATGTCGACGCGGACGTCCTGGCCGATCGCGAGGGGCTGCGCCCTCAGGAAATAGAAGGAGGAGATGATGTCCTGCACGCGTTCGGGGAGCGGCGTCCGGTCCTCCCGCCAGCTTCCGATCCGCCGGGCGAGGTCGAACTCCTCGACTTCGTCGGACTCGTAGCGGCCCTCGCGGGCGTGCTTTTCGAAGCGGAGAGGCTGGAAATCGCGCGCGTCGACCCATGTCTCGTAGAGGTCGCGCACCGGGTAGAACTTCGAGACGTAGTCGTTCGACGTCGCGATGAGGGTCATGCGGTGGACCGGAACGCCGTCGCTCGTCGTCTCGCGGGCGGTCCGAAGCGTCATCTCGCCGCCCTCGATCTTCAGCCAGGCGATCGTGTAGACGAGCGTCTCGCCCGAGCCGAACGGCACGGGATACAGCCGGTCCTTGGAAAGGGACTCGCGCGCGGCGGACAGCGAGGAGCCTTTCTCGGCGCTGCCGGCCGCGCCTCTCGCTCCCGCCATGAGCGTCAAGACCGCGACGAGCGCCCCCGCGATGATGGAGCCCGGGGCAGCGGAGCGCGCCGCCTCGGGGAGCGCTCTAGGAGAGAAGGATTCGCGCGGCTTCGTCAACTGCATCGGCCGGCCATCTCGAGCCGGAACGATTGTAGTCCGCGGGGAATTCCCGGAGGACCGCCGCGCGTGGCCCGACCGGCGAGAATCGCTCGGCGGGCGTCGGACCGAAGAGGGCGAGCGTGGGCACGCCCGCGGCTGCCGCGAGATGCGTCGGGCCGGTATCCGCACCGACGAAGAGCCCGGAGCGCGCCGCGAGGCGCGCGGAGGAAGCCGGCGTCGTCGCGGGGGCGAGGAGAAGAGGGAGAGACGAAGAGGAAGTATTTGCTCGGAAAGAAGAAGAAGAGGAAAAAGACGAAGAGAAGATTTTCTTAGAAAGGGCAACTAGCTCAGCCGCCCGGCCCTCTTCTCCCGGTCCCCAGCGGAGCACCGGCTGAATGCCGTCCGCCGCGAGACGCTGCGCGAAGGCGAGCAGGTCGTCCGCGCCCCACTCTTTATTCACCTTCGAAGAAAAAGGCTGTAGCAGCGCGAATCGCTGTTGGCCCATTTGCAGCAGCCATGAATCGACCACGGGATCTTCCCGTTCGACGAGATGCCGGACGTCCGGTGTTCGGTCGAAGCCGCTCTTTCCCGTGACCCGTTCCGCGAGCGCGAGCATCTGGTCGACGACGTGGGGGCGGGCGGCGCGGTCGACGTCCACGTGTTCGTTCGTGAAGAGGCAGTTGATCCTCTCCGTGGCGGTCCGAAAACCGAAGCCGACGCGACGCCCCGCCGAAAAGGCCGCGGCGGTGACGAGCGCCGACTTGAAGAGCCCCTGCGCGTCCACCACGAGATCGAAGCGTGCCCCTCTTACCCTTCTCAGAAAATCCGAAATCTCTTCCCTGGTTCTCCTTCCGAGCAGATCTTTCCTCCACCCCCGGGTGTTCGCGACGAGGATCTCGTCGACGTAGGGAGCGCCCTCGAGAAGGGAAGCGAGCGCACCTTCCACCGCCCAGGCGAGGCGCGTCCCGGGAAGCGCGGCTTTCAGCGCCTTCGCCGCCGGCAGCGCGAAGACGACATCGCCGAAAGACGAGAGGCGCACGAAGAGTACTCGCATGGAACCCGTAACGTTAGCAGCCGTTGGGCTATCCTTCCGCCGTGCTCGAGTCTCCGGTGCTGGTCCTGAACCGCGGCTTCGCGGCCCTGACGCTGACGGACGTCAAGCGGACGTTCACGCTTTTCTACAAGGGGCACGTGCGCGCGGTCCTGCCCGACTACACGACGTACGCCTGGAACGAGTGGCAGGACGTCCCGGTTCAGGCCGACGACGACGTCGTGACGACTCCGAATCTCGTGATCAGGGTGCCGCGTGTCATCCAGCTACTCTCCTGCGAGCGCTCACCCCGCAACGAGGTCAAGTTCTCGCGTCACAACATCTACATGCGGGACGGGAACCGCTGCCAGTATTGCGGCAAGCGTTTCTCCACGTCCGACCTCTCCCTCGATCACGTGACGCCGCTTTCTCGAGGCGGGCCGTCGAATTGGGAGAACATCGTCTGCGCCTGCCTGCCGTGCAACGTGAGGAAGGGAAACCGCCTCCCGGACGAGGCGGGCATGAAGCTGCGGCGCGTCCCGGGGAAGCCGAGGGGAACTCCGCTCGGCCTCCTGTCGGCGCACCGGATCCACCCGACCTGGAAGAACTTCCTCGACATGGCGTACTGGAACGTCGAGCTGAAGTAGCCCGTCAGGGGAAACCCACGCTTCCCGTACCAGCAATGCACGGAAAGGTGCATCTGCGCTTCGCCCGCACATCGGCTCCCCCCGGCGCTCCAGCCCCCTAAACCATTCCAAGAAATACACTTTACAGTCCCCGCACGACCGGACTTTTGCGCGTGGCAGCGAGGTTGCGCTGTGTGTTCCGTCGGTAGACCCCGAGCCGGCCACAGAAACAGGGGACTGGAGAAAAAAATGAAGAAGACCCTTTCCGCTCTCGTCGCCGTCGCCGTCCTGTCGCTCGGGGTTGCTTTCGCCGAAGAGGCGAAGACCTCCACGAAGACCGAGGCGAAGACGACGACCAACCCCGTCACGGGCGCCAAGACCGAAAAGGCCTCGACGACCACCGAGACCACGACTCCGACCACCAAGAAGACGACGAAGAAGGCGAAAAAGAAGGTCACGAAGAAGAGCGGCGCCGTGAAGAGCGAGACGACGAAGACCGAGGCGGCCACCGTCTCGACGCCCGCCCCCGCCCCGAAGGCCCCGGCCGCGGCCCCTGCTGCCACCAAGTAAGTTCAAAAAACAGCTTCGAGCTTCAACGCCCGTGCCTCGTGCCCGGGCGTTTTTTTTTGGGGCTGCGTCACGCCCTAGTCGAGCCGCCATCGATTGTGGAGCCACAACCACTGTTCCGGGTTGCGCCGAATCATTTGCTCCAGGATTCCGTTGAGGCGGGCCGTGAGCCTTTCGACTCCGCGCTCCTCCCGGGAAAGCGTCCGGACGTCCAACGGAGGCTCGTACGTCAGGCGCCAGCGCGCGGGCGCGACGCGGACCGCGTGGGCGGGGACGATGAGCGCCTCGGTGCGGTCCGCGAGCTTCGCGAGGGCCGAGGAGGTTGCGGCCGGGCGCCCGAAGAACGGCGCCGTGACGGCGTCAGGAGGGTGGGCGTGCTGGTCGATGAGGATCCCGATCGCGCCGCCGCTCCGGATGGCGCGCAACATGACCCGGACCGCGTCGCGCTTCCCGATCACTGTGTTTCCCGTGGACGTCCTCAGGCGCGTGAACGTCGCGTCGAGCAGGGGATTGTCGAGCGGGCGCGCCACGACGCCGGTCGGAATGCCGAGCGCGCCGGTGCCGAGCGCCGCCCACTCCCAGTTCCCGAGATGGGCGGTCAGGAAGAAGACGCCACGCCCGGTCGCGAAGGCATCCTTCGCGATCGCGGCGCCTTCCGTCTCGACGCGTTGGAGCGCGTCCCCGGGCTCGTGAGCGGCGGCGTGGACCAGCTCGGCCGTCACGCCCCCGAAGTGCTCGAAGCAGCGGACGGAAAGGGCCTCGACCTCTGCGGCCGTCAGCTCGGGGAACGCGAGGGAGAGGTTCTTTCTCGCGAGAGACCGGCGTCGCCCGTCCAGCCTCCTGAAGAGTCGCCCGAGCGCGCGCCCCGCCGCCTCGGCGGCCTCAGGCGTCTTCCGAGCGAGGGACGCCCCGAGAGCGCGGGCGAGGAAGGCCTCGAGACGATTGCGGAATGCCGTGCGGTGTTTCGGCACGAGCGCTTCAGGACGGCGGGCGCGCGAGGCACCGGAGCGCGTCCTCCACGAAGCCGTTTTCCGTCACGGCCATCTCCACGGCGACGCGAAAGAGAGGGAGGCGGAGGCGTCCCTCCAGCTTGACGGCGTCCTTCTCGGTCGTGACGACCGCGGTCGCTCCCGACTCCTCGGCTGCCTTCTCGATCCGGCCCATCGCGAACTGCCCGTACGGATCGTGGTCGCGGAACGTGACCACGCGGGCCGGCGCGATCCCGAGATCGGCGAGAGTGGCGAAGAAGGCCTCCGGGCGGGCCAGGGCGGCGACGGCGACGAGCGTCTGCCCCGGCAGGTCTTCGGCCCGGACCTCCTCTCCCGAGTCGTCGCGGATGCCGAGGACACGCGTGAGGGCGTGGTAGACGGGCGCCCCGGGGGCCCAACGGTTCGCGAGCGCGCGCGCGGCGGCGGGGTCGGCCTGCTCGCACTTCGTCACGACGACGAGGTCGGCCCGTGCGAGCGAGGAGAGGGGCTCGCGCAGGCGCCCCTCGGGCAGCAGCGCGCCGCCCGCGTCGGGAGCCGTCGCGTCGAGGAGCACGATGTCGAGGTCGCGTGCGAGGGCGACATGAGAGAACCCGTCGTCGAGGAGGTGAACGCGCACGTCGGGGACGAGCTCCTCGACGCGGCGGGCGGCGGCAAGGCGGTCGGCATCGGCCACGATCGGGACGCGGGGAAGCGCGCGAGCGAGGACGGCGGCTTCGTCCCCGGAATCGTTCACCGAGGCGACGGCTCCCGCTCCATCGGAGACGACGACCGCGCCACGCGTCGCGCGGCCATAACCGCGCGTGAGAACGGAGGGCCGGATCCCGCGGCCGA
>JAMQPJ010000554.1 GCA_023717585.1 Thermoanaerobaculia bacterium | reverse complement strand
GGACGGGCCTCCTCGCGGGCCTCATCCTCGCGACCTCGATTCTCCTCGTCGCTCTCGCGCGAATCGCGCTCATCGACCCGATGCTCTCTCTCGCGCTCCAAGCCGCTACGTTCGCTTTCGCGTCCTTCGCGGAGGCGGATGCCGCGGGGGATGCGCGGCGCTCCAACCGCGCGCTCTACGCCTTCCACGCCGCCTGCGCGGCGGCAGTCCTTCTGAAAGGGCTCGTCGGCGTCGTGCTTCCCGGCGGCGCGATCGTCTTCTGGACGCTCGTCACGGGCCGCTGGCGCACGCTCCGACGGGTTTTCTCGCCGGGGCCGCTCGTCTTGTTCCTCGCGCTGGCCGTCCCGTGGCACGTCGCGATGGCGCTCCGCCATCCCGACTTCCTTCAGTTCTATTTCGTGCACGAGCACTTCCAGCGCTTCGCGACGACGGAGCACCGCCGGACAGGGCCGGCGGTCTACTTCATTCCGGTCCTCGTCGCGGGGTTCCTGCCCTGGACGGCGTTTTTCGGACGCTTTCGGGAGTCCTGGCCGGGCTTCACGCGCGGCGCGTGGCGGACACGTTCCACCGAAGCGTTTCTCTGGATCTGGGCCTTGCTCGTCTTCGCCTTCTTTTCGGCGTCGAAGTCGAAGCTCATTCCGTACGTTCTTCCGATCTGGCCCGCGCTCTCGGTGCTCCTCGCGCTCGGCATCGAGCGCGCCCGCGCGCGGGGCGCGGAGTTCCGCGGAGACCGGCGCCTCACCGCCGTGTTTTTCGGCCTGCTGTTCGCCGCGGCCGCGGCCTACGGCTGGGGCGCCGGCTTCCTCGCGCGGTTCGGGAGCGAAAGAAGCGGCCTGCTCGCGCTCGGCGCGCTTCTCGGGGGCTTCGTCGTCAACGTCTCGCCGCGGGTCTTCGGCACTTTCGGCCTCCGGCGCGAGGGAGATCCCGTTCCATGGGTGGCCGCTCCCTGGCTCGCGTTCGTAGCGGGGCTCCTCGTCGTGCTGCCCGGCGCCGCGCGCGCGGTGACTCCGTGGCCGATCGCGTCGCGCGCGCTCGAGATTCTGGAGGCGGACGACCTTCTTCTCCAGAAGGGGCACTACCTCGAGGTGCTTCCCTTTTACGCGAAGCGCCTCACGCCCATCGCCTCGCTCTCCTGGAGCGAGCTCGACTTCGGGCGCTCGCATCCGGGCACCGAGGCGCTCTTTCCGAAGGACGAAGAGTTCGCGGTGAGCTGGAACGGGGACCGGCGGATGCTCGCGGTAGTGCACCGCGACCACCTCGGTGCGTTCGGCCGGCCGCCTCTTTCGATCACTCCGGCGGAGATCGTCGCCCTTGAGGCCAGTGGGAAGCATGTGCTCCTCTCGAATCGGCCAACGGTATCGAAATCCAATACTTTGGATTGACTTGGAGGAGCCGTCAAGCCCTCCTGAGTATTGCCCCTTTGACTACAGTGCCTTACCATCTGTAGGCTTTCATCCCTGGAAGGCAGGGTAATTGCACCCGGTTTTGTGGGACTCGTCACAGGCTCTGGTTTCGCCTCTGTGACGAGTCCGTCAGAACGATGAAAATGGAAATCGAGGAATCGGCGATAACGACATGAGAACAAACGCGAAAGGAGTTGCTTCCGTTTCCTTCCATCCAGCGTCGAGTTCTTACATTTACATTGCTATCAGGACCACCGCATCTCTTCATTTCAGGAGGTAGATTGAACATGAAATCTCGTTGGCTGAGCACGTTTCTGGTGCTCACGCTCGCCGTCCTCGGTCTGACGGCGAACGTGGCCTATTCCCAGACCACGGGTGAGATCGAGGGCACGCTCACCGATACGAACGGCGGGCCCCTTCCGGGCGCTGCGGTCGAGATCAAGTCGGCCTCGCTCCAGGGCACCCGCACGGCCGTGACGGACGCGGCGGGCCGCTTCCGCTTCCCCGCGCTCGCGCCCGGCAATTACACGGTCACCGCGGCGCTCTCGGGCTTCGGAAAAGTCGAGCGGACGAACGTCCGCGTCGGCCTCGGGGCGACCGCCACGGTTCTCGTCACGATGACGGTCTCCGTCAAGGAAGAGATCGTCGTGACGGGTGAGGCGCCCGCCGTCGACGTCGCCAGCACGACGACGGGGACGACCTACACGGCCAGAGTCATCTCCCAGCTCCCGGTCGGCCGGAACTACGCGGATATCGTGCGCTCCCAGCCGGGCGTCCAGACCGACACCGGCGAGACGCAGGGGCGCTCGCTCGCCCTCTCGATCTACGGCTCGACCTCGGCCGAGAACCTCTACCTGATCGACGGCGTCAACACGACGAACGTCATCAAAGGGTTCCAGGGCAAGTCGATCAACAACGAGTTCGTCGAGGAGGTCGAGGTCAAGACCGGCGGCTACCAGGCCGAGTTCGGCCGGAACACCGGCGGCGTCATCAACGTCATCACGAAATCGGGCGGCAACGAGTTCCACGGCGACGCCTTCGGCTATTACGACAACACGAATATGAAGGCCCAGCCGCGCGTCGACGCCTCCCCCGCCTACTCCCAGGACGGCGACCAACAGGGCCAGCCGTACTTCTCGAAGAACAACCGCACGGAGTTCGGCATCGGACTCGGCGGCTTCTTCGTGAAAGACCGGCTCTGGTTCTATGGCGCCTACGACCGCGTCGACCAGAAGCTCGAGGCCTTCCAGACGGCCGGAATCCGGAACGGGGAGGCGTTCCCCAGGGACCAGAAATCGGACCTCTACTCCGGCAAGCTGACGGTCCGCATCACCGACAGCACGACGCTGATCGGCACGGTCTTCGCAGACCCGCAGACGAACGAGGGTCTGGCCGCCGGCGGCGATGTGGTCGGCTCGACGAATTCGAATACGTTCAACGGAACGCGCGAGCTTGGCGGGACAGACTATGCGGCCAAGGTGAGCCAGCTTTTCGGCACGTTCGGCCTCGCGACCGTCCAGTACGCTCGCCACAAGGAGGCCTACCTGTTTACGCCCGCGGGCGCCACCGCCGCGCAGGTGACCGACAACACCCCGACCCTTGAGGGGCGGCCCGCGGTCATCCAGGGCGGCTGGGGGCAGGTCTTCGGCCCCACCATCAACAACGAATCCACGCGAGATGCCTTCGGCGGCGCCATGTCGCTGTTCCTCGGAAGCCACGAGATTAAGTTCGGCGGCGACTACCAGAAAGACGTCACCTCCGGCGCGACTTACAACACCGGGGACCAGCGCCTCACCGTCCGGCCCTGCACGCAGTCTGGGACCAGTGTCTGCGACCTGTCGCTGGCACCGGTCGTCCCCATCACCGGCGGGGCTGGCACGACGCCCGTCTTCTACCAGCATCGCTACTTCACCGCGACGGGTGGATCGACCACACCGTACGTCTCGCCTTTCGACGTCCCGAGCAAGTTCTTCTCGTTCTTCCTCCAGGACACCTTCAAGGTCCTCCCGAACCTCACGGTCAACGCGGGCATCCGCTATGATGACCAGAAGGTCTTCAAGGGGAACGGAGACGTCGCCTTCCATCTGGACGGGCAGTGGGCTCCTCGCGTCGGCTTCGCCTGGGATCCGACGAAGGACGGCTCGACGAAGGTCTACGGTTCGTACGGCAAGTTCTACTGGCCGACGCCAACGGACCTGAACGTCCGCGTCTTCACCGCGAACAACACGCAGTTCACCTACAACTACAGCCCGACGGCCCTCGCCCAGGGATCGGGCCCGATCTGCACGGCGACCGTGACGACGAACTGCACCCCCCGCGCCTCCCTCTTCCAGGGCAGCTCGTTCGCGGGTGAGCCGGTCGAAGAGGGCCTGAAGGGCTCCTACCAGAACGAGTTCACGTTCGGCGTCGAGAAGGCGCTAAACCCCACGTTCTCGCTCGGCGTCAAGTTCACGTACCGCAAGCTCGGCGAGGGCGTCATCGAGGATCGGTGTGACCTCGATCCGGACTTCAACTCGGACGGATCGACGTGCGCCATCACGAACGCCGGTGGCAGCGGGTTCTTCGCGAATGGTCAGAGCCCGACGTGCAACGCTTCGTCGAACCCGACGGACCCGGACTCGGGCGCGTGCGGCCTGGCCGGTGTTCCCATGGAAGGGGCGAAGCGCAACTACTGGGGCATCGAGCTCGTCGCGAAGAAGAGGGTCACGAACTCGCTCTTCCTGCAGGCCTCGTACATCTACTCCCAGCTCCGCGGCAATTACTCCGGCGCCATCCGAGTCGCTTCCGGGCAGACGGACCCCGGCATCAACGCGGACTACGACTACTGGCAGTTCACACAGAACGCGGACGGCATTCTCGAGCTCGACCGGCCGCACCAGTTCCGCGTCGACGCGGTCTACAACGCGCCTTTCGGACTCAACGTCGGACTCAACGCCTACGTCCGGAGCGGCCAGACCACGAATAAGCTCGGCTATTACAACTCCTTCTACCCCGACCTCCTCTATCTCCAGAACCGTGGCTCAGGCGAACGTCTCCCTGTGGACTACGAGGCGAACCTCTCGCTCGGCTACGAGCTGAAGGTCGGCCCTGTGACGATCACGCCCCAGCTCTACATCTTCAACCTCCTGAACCGGCAGACGGTCACCCACGTTGACGAGGGCTTCAACCCGAACGGCTACTTCGTCACCAATCACGCCAGCCCGTTCTACGGTCAGGCCGGCGTCGAGCCGGGGACTGCGGGGCCGGACGGGACGGTCTGCGCCGCCTCGGTGCCCTGCTCGGACAACATCGACTATCGCAAGGCGGACGTTCGAGGCGCCGGGCGCTCCATTCGTGTGGCGGTCAAGGCTACCTTCTAGTCGCTTTCGCCCCTGATATTCGTGCGGGAGGCTCGAAAGGAGCCTCCCGCTTTTTCTTCCTCCGTTCTCTGTCCTCGGTTCTTTCCCGGTCCGATCGATAACGGCTCCGAGGGGCCAGGATTCCTTCCGGAGGTGCCCGATGTACCCAGCCGGCGTTGTGGGCGCTCTGGCCACGGTTTCTCGGACGGTTTCGTCCGGTCTGGTCAGGGCGGCGGTTGTCTTGGCTCTCCTCGCGGCGTCGGCCGTCGCCCGCGCGGCGGACGACCCGATCCTCATCACCTTGAACGAGGTGAAGACGCACTACCGAAAACACGAGATCGGAGAGGCGGCGGCGGCCCTGCGGCGGCTGAACGAACTCGCTGCCGCCCCGGAGTTCGCGGTGGCACGCGATCGCCTCATCCCCGTCCTGAGCTTCTACACGGGGGCGATCCAGTTCGAGCTGCGCGACGAGGCGGGTGCACGGCTCGCACTCGAGCGCTACTTCGGACTCCAGCCCGGAGCGACGCTCGACCCCGGCCTCTACCCGAAGCCGTTCGTCAAGTTCTTCGAAAGGGTGAAGAAAGAGCTGGCCGATGCCGACAGGCTGGCCGCGCCCCCGTCGTCCCCCGGCTCCATCGAAGGCGGTGTTCTCCCGTCTTTCGCCGAGTTCGCGCTCGACGAGGAAGCGGCCGACGCCATGGATCGCGATCCGGCTTGGGGCTCCGGACCGGTCCGTTTCCTCTTCGTGGCCGACGACGCCAGGAGATGGAAAAGCGCGGCCGACGAGGATGCGCGCCGGCGCTTCCAGCAGGAGTTCTGGGCCCGGCGCGACCCGACGCCGGCGACACCCGGGAACGAGCTTCGCAGGGAATTCGCCCGGCGGGTCCAGTTCGCGAACGGGCGCTTCTCGACCGAGACACAGCGTGGCGCGGAGTCGGATCGCGGGAGGGTCTTCATCCTGCTCGGACCGCCGAACTACGCCGGCAGGTCGAGGATCGAGCAAGCCGAGGAGGGCGTGAGCCGGGCGACCGACGATTTCACTCCGAGAGCGGCGGGGCTTGCAAACCCGACGCAGGGCAGCCGCTCGACTCGCACGACTCGCCTTGAACCAGGTTCGTCCAGGCTCGACACCGGTGAGAAGAAGGGGTCTCGCGAGGTCTGGTACTACCGCTCGGATCGGCTGGCGAAGGAGCTGCCGTTCAAGGAGCTTCGCTTCGAGTTCCAGACGAAGGCGGGATACGGCATCGGGGTCATGCAGAAGGATGCCGTCAACCTCTCCGTGCTGAGCAGGATGGCGGACCTCATCGCACTGCCGAAGTGACCCGACGGCCCCTTTTCTTCGGGCCAGTAGAATCCTCTCCGGTGGCTCATCGTTCTCTTCGGCCGCGGAGGCTCGCCTTTGTCGCCGCGGTGGCGCTTCTGGCGACGCTGCCCGCGACGGCGCTGCCCGCACCCGGGTCGCGCCTTCAGGCACGGCCGGCCGCGCTCAGGCAGCGCGTGATCTTCGTCGGCTGGGACGGGGCCGACTGGAAGCTCCTCGACCCGCTCATGAAGGAAGGGCGGCTGCCGAACCTCGCGGCGCTCGTCGCGAAGGGGCGGACTTGGAACCTCGTGACCTACCAGCCCATGGCCTCGCCGCTCATCTGGACGACGATCGCGACGGGCCGAACGCCCGTCGATCACGGCGTGACGGACTTCCAGGA
>JAMQPJ010000520.1 GCA_023717585.1 Thermoanaerobaculia bacterium | reverse complement strand
GTACGCGATGACGATCGACGTCCCCGGGTAGCTTTCGGCCTCGAGGAGGGCCTTCACGGTCTGCGCGTCCTTCGCGCCGAAGGCCACGTGCGCGACGTAGACGTTGCCGTACGTCATCGCGAGCATGCCGAGATCCTTCTTCGGCATCGCCTTGCCCTTGGCCGCGAACTTCGCGGCCGCGCCCATGGGCGTCGCCTTGGACGCCTGGCCGCCCGTGTTCGAGTAGACCTCGGTGTCGAGGACGAGGACGTTGACCTTGCGTCCCGACGCGAGGACGTGGTCGAGGCCGCCGTAGCCGATGTCGTAGGCCCAGCCGTCGCCTCCCACGATCCACACGCTCTTTTTCACGAGCGAATCGGCCATGAGGAGGAGACGCCGCGACTCCGGCGTGTTCGCGCCCTCGAGAGCGCTGCGGAGCGCGAGGACCCTCCCGCGCTGCGCCGCGATTTCCGCCTCCGTGTCCTGGTGGGCCCCGAGGAGCGCATCGGCGAGGCTTCCGCCGATGCGAGAGGAGAGCGCTTTCACGAGCGTGCGCGCCTGGTCGTTCAGCGAGTCGATCGCGAGGCGGAATCCGAGGCCGAATTCGGCGTTGTCCTCGAACAGCGAATTGGACCACGCGGGTCCGCGCCCGTCGGAGTTCGTCGTGTAGGGGGTGGTCGGGAGGTTGCCGCCGTAGATCGACGAGCAGCCCGTCGCGTTCGCGATGAGCGTGCGGTCGCCGAAGAGCTGCGTGAGGAGCTTGATGTACGGGGTCTCGCCGCACCCGGAGCAGGCGCCCGAGAACTCGAAGAGCGGCTGGAGGAACTGGGCGCCCTTCACATCGAGGCGAACCGTCCTGCGGTCGGCTTCCGGGAGGTCGAGGAAGAACGCGAAGTTTTCGCGCTCGGCGTCGCGCAGGGGCCTCTGGGGCGCCATGTCGAGCGACTTGTGCTTCGGGTTCGCCTTGTCCTTCGCGGGGCACACGACCGCGCAGAGCGTGCATCCCGTGCAGTCCTCGGGGGCGATCTGGATCGTGTAGGCCTTGCCGGCGTACTCGGTGCCCTTGTACGGCACGGACTTGTACGTGGCGGGCGCGCCCTCGAGCTTCGCCGGGTCGAAGACCTTCGCGCGGATGGCGGCGTGCGGGCACACCATCGCGCACTTGTTGCACTGGATGCAGATCTTCTCGTCCCACACGGGGATCTCGAGGGCGATGTTCCGCTTCTCCCACTGGGCCGTCGCGAGGGGCCACGTGCCGTCGGGCGGGAACGCGCTCACCGGCAGGAGATCGCCCTTGCCCTCGAGCATGACGCCCGACACGCGCTTCACGAAGTCCGGCGCGGCATCGGAGACGATGGGCGGGCGGCGCCGCGCCGAGGTGATCTTCGTGGGAACCACCATCTTCTCGAGGTTCGCGAGGGTCCCGTCCACGGCCGCGAAGTTGCGGCGCACGGTCTCCTCGCCTTTCTTGCCGTAGGTCTTCTCGATCGCCTTCTTGATCTGGGCGATCGCCTCTTCGCGCGGCAGGACCCCCGAGATCGCGAAGAAGCAGGTCTGCATGATCGTGTTGATCCGGCCGCCCATCCCGAGGGCCTTCCCGGCGGCGTACGCGTCGATGACCCAGACCTCGAGACGCTTCTCCAGGATCTGCTCCTGCATTTCGAGGGGGAGGCTGTCCCACGCTTCGGCCGGCCCGTACGGGGTGTTCATGAGGAAAACCGCGCCCTCGACGGCGGCCCCGAGCATGTCGTAGCGGTCCAGGA
>JAMQPJ010000511.1 GCA_023717585.1 Thermoanaerobaculia bacterium | reverse complement strand
GTGAACACTGTGGCGCGACGGTTCGTGTGAAGGACGCGCGCGCGACGCGCGTGGAGTGCGGCGCCTGCGGGCACCCGAACCCGAACAAGGTCACGATCGACGAGGTGTGCGGAACGCCGGTCGAGCTTCGGCAGATGTACTCCGTCGCGGAATGCCAGGAGCGCGGCGCGACGTATTCGGTGCCGCTCAAGGTCACGTTCCGTCTGAAGGTGTTCGACAAGGAAAACGCGCCGACCGGCAAGAGCGCTCCCAAGGAGTGGCCGATCCGGGACATCAAGGAGGAGGAGGTCTACTTCGGCGAGATCCCCCTCATGACGGACAACGGCACGTTCGTCATCAACGGCACCGAGCGTGTCATCGTCTCGCAGCTCCACCGCTCGCCGGGCGTGTTCTTCACGCGCGAGGGCGCGCACACGCTCATCGGCAAGATCATCCCGTACCGCGGCTCGTGGGTGGAGTTCGAGATCGACACGAAAGGCCTCTTTGGGGTCCGCATCGACCGCAAGCGCAAATTCCCCGGCACGGTGTTTCTGCGCGCCCTCGGCCTCGAGAGCGACGAGCTGATCCTCAAGAAGTTCTACACGGCCGTTCCCCTCACGTACGAGAAGGGGAAGGCCCATCTCGCGCTCTCGCCCGAGATCCTCCTCAAGGAAGAGCTCCGCCACAAGCACCTGCGCGGCCTCAAGAAGGACGGGCGCATCTTTGCGGACATCAAGCTCACGGCCGAAACGAAGGAAGCCCTCGGCAAGGGCGAGACCGTCTCGGTTTCGGTCGACCCGGGCAAGCTCGGCCGCGCGCTCTTCGCTGCCGACGTCGTCGACCTAGGTTCCGGCGAGGTGCTGTTCGAGACGGGAACCGAGATCCCCGAGGATCTCTCGGCCCAGCTCGCGGCCAAACAGGCGACCGCCGTCGAGGCGATCTTCCCCGACTGGGAGCCGATCGGCGAGACCCTCATCACGACGCTCCGCAAGGACGGCGTGAAGACGAAGCGCGAGGCGCTTCTGGAAATCTACAAGCGCATGCGCCCCGGCGATCCTCCGACCGACGAGAGCGCGAAGAACCTTTTCGCCGGGATGTTCTTCGACCCCCGCAAGTACGACTTCAGCCGGGTCGGCCGCTTCAAGTTCAACATCCGCGCGGGCCTCTCGACGTCGCTCGACCAGAAGACCCTCACGGCGGAAGACTTCTACGTCGTCATCGACCACCTCCTGAAGCTCAAGCGGGACATCGGCAAGACCGACGACATCGACAACCTTGGCAATCGCCGCGTCCGCTGCGTGGGTGAGCTTCTCGAGAACCAGTTCCGCATCGGCCTCGTGCGCATGGAGCGCGCCATCAAGGAGAAGATGTCCGTCCACCAGGACATCGACTCGGCGATGCCGCACGACCTCATCAACTCGAAGCCGGTCATCGCGGCGATCAAGGAGTTCTTCGGCTCGTCTCAGCTCTCGCAGTTCATGGACCAGACGAACCCCCTCTCCGAGGTGACGCACAAGAGGCGCCTCTCGGCCCTCGGGCCGGGCGGCCTCTCGCGCGAGCGCGCCGGGTTCGAAGTCCGCGACGTTCACGCGACCCACTACGGCCGGATCTGCCCGATCGAGACGCCGGAAGGTCCGAACATCGGCCTCATCTCGTCGCTCTCGTGCTTCGCCAGGATCTCCGAGTTCGGTTTCATCGAAAGCCCCTACAAGAAGGTCAGGAACGGGCGCGTCCTCGACCACTACGAGATCGTCACCGTCGGCGACTCCGGGTGGAAGAAGGGCGAGATCGTCCAGGCCGAGGATCTCGAGGAGATGAACGGCCGGCTCAAGAGGAGCCACAAGAAGCCTTCGGTGGGTCGCCCGACCGCGTTCTTCCAGCCCGCATGGGAGGAGGAGAACTACGTCATCGCCCAGGCGAACGCGGAGGTCGACGACAAGGGCAAATTCACGGAAGACCGCATCGTCGCCCGCGCCGGCGGCGAGTTCATCACGGTCGAAAAAGACAGGGTCGAGTTCATGGACGTGTCGCCGAAGCAGCTCGTTTCGGTGGCCGCGGCGCTCATCCCCTTCCTCGAGCACGACGACGCGAACCGCGCCCTCATGGGTTCGAACATGCAGCGCCAGTCGGTCCCTCTCCTCCGGACGGAGCCGCCGCTCGTCGGCACGGGCCTCGAGGGTATCGTCGCCCGCGACTCGGGCGCCGTGGTCCTCTGCAGGAGGGACGGCGTCGTCGACACGGTCGACGCCCGGCGCATCATCGTGCGCGTCGAAGCGAAGGACGAGGGCGGCGAGACCCGGGATTTCGGAGCGGACATCTACCCGCTTCTCAAGTTCCGCCGCTCGAACCAGAACACCTGCATCAACCAGAAACCCGTCGTGAGCGAGGGAGACCGCGTCATCCAGGGGCAGGTCCTCGCGGACGGCCCCTGCACGTCACAGGGCGAGCTCGCGCTCGGACGGAACATCCTCGTGGCTTTCATGCCCTGGCGCGGATACAACTACGAGGACGCGATTCTCATCTCCGAGAAGATGGTCAAGGAGGATTACTACACCTCCATCCACATCGAGGAGTTCGAGATCGAGGCCCGCGAGACGAAGCTCGGCGCTGAAGAGATCACGAAGGACATCCCGAACGTCTCGGAGCACGCGCTCAGGGACCTGGACGAATCGGGAATCGTGCGCATCGGGGCGAACGTCAAGCCCGGCGACATTCTCGTGGGGAAAGTGACGCCGAAGGGCGAGACGCAGCTCACGCCGGAAGAGAAGCTCCTCCGCGCGATCTTCGGCGAGAAGGCCGGCGACGTGCGTGACGCCTCGCTCAAGTGCCCCCCGGGCATCGAGGGCGTCGTCGTGGAAGTGAAGATCTTCACCCGCAAGGACGAGGAAAAGCAGAAGGACGTCCGGGCCAAGCAGATCCTCGACGAAGAAGTCGGCCGCCTCACGAAGAACGCCGACGACGAAATCCGGATCATCCGGACCGAGGCGAAGGAGAAGATCGAATCGCTCCTCTCGGGGCGGACCGTTCTCGAGGACGTGTCCGACTCGCAGGGCAACGTCCTGGTGAAGGAGGGCGGCAAGCTGTCGATCGAGAAGATCGGCCAGATGACGCCCCGGATGCTCAAGGGGCTCAAGCTGAAGGACGAGGAGATCCGCGATCAGGTGCGGCTCATCCTCCAGCGCACCGACTCGCAGATCGACGTCATCAAGAAGGTCAGCGCCGACCGCGTGGCGCTTCTCGCGAAGGGCGACGAGCTGGCGCCAGGCGTCAACAAGACCGTCAAGGTCTTCGTGGCCATGAAGCGCAAGCTCCAGGTCGGCGACAAGATGGCCGGCCGCCACGGGAACAAGGGCGTCATCAGCCGGATCCTCCCCGAGGAGGACATGCCGTACCTGCCGGACGGGACTCCCGTCGAGATCGTCCTCAACCCGCTCGGCGTGCCCTCGCGCATGAACGTCGGGCAGATCCTCGAGACGCATCTCGGATGGGCCGCGAAGGCGCTCGGCATCAACATCGCGACGCCCGTCTTCGACGGGGCTTCGGAGGAGGAGATTCGGACGCTGCTCCGAAAGGCGGACCTGCCCACGGGCGGCAAGACCGTTCTCTACGACGGCATGACGGGCAATCGCTTCGAACAGGAAGTCACCGTCGGCTACATTTACATGCTGAAGCTGTCGCACCTCGTGGACGACAAGATCCACGCGCGCTCGATCGGTCCCTACTCGCTCATCACGCAGCAGCCGCTCGGCGGCAAGGCGCAGTTCGGCGGCCAGCGGTTCGGCGAAATGGAAGTCTGGGCGCTCGAAGCTTACGGCGCCGCGTACACGCTGCAGGAGCTCCTCACCGTCAAGTCCGACGACGTCGAGGGCCGCTCGAAGGTGTACGAGGCCATCGTCAAGGGAGAGGTTCCGGACGAGCCCGGCCTCCCCGAGTCCTTCAACGTCCTCGTGCGAGAGCTGCAGTCCCTCTGTCTCGACGTCGAGCTGCTGAAGGTTTAAGGAGAAGAGGAATTCATGGAAGCGTTCTCGACCTCTTCCGCGTTCCCCGGCTCGGGCTCGGTGTCTCCGTTCAAGAACCCCGGCCCGCGCGATTTCAACGCCATCAAGATCGCCCTCGCGAGCCCCGAGAAGATCCGCTCCTGGTCCTTCGGCGAGGTCACGAAGCCCGAGACGATCAACTACCGCACGTTCAAGCCCGAACGCGACGGCCTGTTCTGCGCGAAGATCTTCGGCCCGATCACAGACTGGGAATGCCTCTGCGGCAAGTACAAGCGCATGAAGCACCGCGGCGTCGTGTGCGACAAGTGCGGCGTCGAGGTCACGAAGTCGAAGGTGCGCCGTGAGCGCATGGGCCACATCGAGCTCGCGGCTCCCGTCTCGCACGTCTGGTTTTTCAAGGGCCTGCCGAGCCGCATCGGCCATCTCCTCGACCTGACGCTCCGCGACCTCGAGCGGATCCTCTACTTCGAGCAGTACGTCGTCATCGATCCGGGCCCGCTCGCCGAGGAAGAGAAGCTCGAGGAAAAGAGCCTCGTCTCGGAAGAGAAGTTCCGCGAGTTGAAGGCGAAGTACGGTCTCGACGCTTTCGTCGCGAAGATGGGCGCCGAGGCGATCCAGGAGTTGCTCCAGCGCGTCAACATCGACGACCTCGCGGAAGAGCTTCGCCTCGTCATGAAGACCGAGACGTCGGCCCTGAAGCGCCTCAAGGCGGCCAAGCGCCTGAAGGTCGTGGACGCGTTCCGCCGCTCGGGCCACCGCCCGGAGTGGATGATCCTGAACGTCATCCCGGTCATTCCTCCGGAGCTCCGTCCTCTCGTTCCCCTCGACGGCGGCCGCTTCGCGACGTCGGATCTGAACGATCTGTACCGCCGCGTCATCAACCGGAACAACCGCCTGAAGAAGCTTCTCGAGCTGCGCGCGCCCGAAGTCATCGTCCGGAACGAGAAGCGGATGCTCCAGGAAGCGGTCGACGCGCTGTTCGACAACGGCCGCCGCGGCCGCGTCCTCAAGGGCTCGAACAACCGGCCGCTGAAGTCGCTCTCGGACACGCTCAAGGGGAAGTCAGGCCGCTTCCGCCAGAACCTCCTCGGCAAGCGCGTCGACTACTCGGGCCGGTCGGTCATCGTCGTCGGGCCCGAGCTGAAGCTGCACCAGTGCGGCCTTCCGAAGAAGATGGCGCTCGAGCTCTTCAAGCCGTTCATCTACAACCGTCTCGAGCAGAAGGGCATCACCTCGACGATCAAGGCCTCCAAGGAGCTCGTCGAGCAGGCGCCGAACGAGGTGTGGGACGCTCTCGAAGAGGTCATCAAGGAGCACCCGGTCCTCCTGAACCGCGCGCCCACGCTCCACCGCCTCGGCATCCAGGCGTTCGAGCCCGTCCTCATCGAGGGCAAGGCCATCAAGATCCACCCGCTCGTCTGCGCGGCGTTCAACGCGGACTTCGACGGCGACCAGATGGCGGTCCACGTTCCGCTCTCGCCGAAGGCGCAGGTCGAGGCGCAGGTCCTCATGCTTTCGTCGCACAACATCCTGTCGCCTGCGCACGGCAAGCCGCTGACCGTCCCGTCGCAGGACCTCGTCCTCGGTCTCTACTACCTCACCCGCCGCAAGGACGGTTGCAAGGGAGAAGGCCGCGTGTTCTCGAGCTTCGACGAGGTCGTGCTCGCGCACGAGGCGGGCGATGTCGACACGCACGCCGGCATCGCGGTGCGTTTCACCGGCAGCCTCATCGACCTCGAGAGCCAGGTTCTCAATGACCAGGACATCGTCCACACCGACCCGATCGCCTGCAACCGCACGCGCATCGAGACGACGGTGGGCCGCGTCCTCCTCTCGGCGAGCCTGCCGTCCGAGCTGCCGTTCCTGAACGGCACGCTGAAGAAGAAGGGCCTGCAGGACCTCGTCAACTACTGCTTCGTCCACTACGGCCTCGAGCGCACGGTCGAGATCCTCGACATCGTCAAGGCTGTCGGCTTCACCGTGGCGACGAAGGCCGGCATCTCGATCGGCATCGACGACATGCACATTCCCGACACGAAGGGCGAGCTCGTGAACCGGGCGCGCAAGGAAGTCCTCGAGGTGGAGAACCAGCGCCAGCAGGGCGCGATCACGGACGGAGAGCGCCACAACAAGATCATCGACATCTGGCACCGCATCACGGAGTCCGTGGCGGAGGCCATGTTCAAGGAGATGAAAGCGTCGGACGGCGTCGGCGGCTCGGAGTTCAACCCCAT
>JAMQPJ010000495.1 GCA_023717585.1 Thermoanaerobaculia bacterium | reverse complement strand
ACACGAAAAAGCATGCGGCAAGGAGGACGGTCATAGAATGCGGCTCAAAGGAGATCGATTATGAAGGTCCGACTCGCTCTTGCCCCTGCGCTCGCCCTTTCCCTCGGCCTGTCGGCAATGCCGACCGCGGTCGAATACCTGCCGGCGAAGACCTCTCTGCCCCAGGCAGCGAAGCTCGGCGACGGCTCGGTCCTTCCAGCCGGCCCGTACGACGTCCAGATCCACTTCAAGGGCTACGGGAACGCGGCCGAGTTGTGGTTCTTCCAGAGGGATCAGCTCAAGGGCAAGAGCCCGGCCGAGGCGCGCGGCTTCCCGTCCGCGGCGCCCGGCGCCGCCGCGAGCGCGAGCACCCTGAAGCAGCAGAAGGCAGATGGCGCGAAAATCCACGACAAGGGCGAGATCTCTTCCCCCAAGGTCGACGACGCCGCCGCGCAGAAGGGCATCAACTACCCAAAGATGGAGGCGACCGACAAGCAGCACTCGCCCGCGAACGCGCCTGCGGCGTTCAGCTGGGAGAAGGCGGGCTTCCAGAAAGGCCAGAAGGGCATCGTGACTCCGGGCCCGCCCGGGAAGCTGAAGCTCTCGTTCGACTCCGCGAACAGCGCGGCGGGGATCATCGCGATCCTGCCGTATGTCGAAAAACAAGGCAAATAGGCGAATCAGCTACTTCGGCTGCTGCCTCTTCATCATCTCTTCCATCTGCCTGCGCTGCTCGGGCGTCATGCCCTCCATCGCCTTGCGCATCTGCTCCTGCACCTCGGGCGGCGCCATGACGCTCGCGGCCCCCATCACCCCTTCCTGTTTCGCGTAGCCGGCGGGCACCTCGAACATCGAGGCCGGAAGCGACTTCTTCTCGGCCTTCGTGAGCTCCATCGTCGTCAGGGGCTCGGTCTTGCCTTTTTCGCGCGTGACCATCTTCACGAAGAAGCCTTCGGCTCCGGCATCCCGGAGCGCCTTGAGCATCGAGCCTTCGTCCGCGGCTCCGCGCCGCATGAGGCCCTTCATCGACTCGTAGCTCAGTCCGAGGAGGTCCTTCGTCGTCCACACCTCCATATCCGACTTGTCGCTCGGGCGAGAGAGAAGGACGTGCTTCGTGGAGTAGCCGAGCACCTTTTCCGAGCCGAGGACCTTGACGGAATACGCATCCTTGTCCTTGTCGCCCGCCATCTTCGCGGCCTGTTCGCGCGCCTTTTTCGTGTCCAGTTCGCTGTACGTCCGGGACTTGTCGTTGATGAGGTACATGACGTCCGGCGTCGAGAACCTCACCAGGGTGACCATGTGCATCGGCATCCGCGCCGATTCCAGGTCCATTTCCGTGCGCGAGCCCACCTTCGACACGAACACCTTGCCCGTGCCATTGACGCCGCCCTGCGCCGTGATCTTCATGTCGATCTGGCCCTCGAACTGGGCGAACGCGGATCCGGCCGTCAGCGAGGCGGTCGCGAGGATCGTCAACAGGATTCTCTTCATGGAAGCTCCTTCTGTTCGGGAAATGCGAAGAAAGATTCTACCTCAGCCGCCCGGCACCTTCGGGAGGTGCGTCATCGCCTCTTCGACGGCGTGGTCCGGGTACTCGAAGTCCTGGAGCTTCCCGTGGTGGTAGCTCTCGTAGGCCGTCATGTCGAAGTGGCCGTGTCCCGAGAGGTTGAACGCGATGACCTTCTTCCGGCCTGTCTCCCGGCAAAGCACCGCCTCGTCGATCGCGGCGCGGATCGCGTGCGCGGACTCGGGCGCCGGGATGATCCCCTCCGCTTTCGAGAACTGGACGGCCGCGTCGAACGTCTCGAGCTGGAGGGCCGAGCGGGCCTCGACGTCGCCGTGCGCGACGAGCGCGCTCACCAGCGGAGCCATGCCGTGGTACCGGAGGCCCCCCGCATGGATCCCCGGCGGGACGAACGTGTGACCGAGCGTGTGCATCTTCACGATCGGCGCCATCGCGGCCGTGTCGCCGTAGTCCCAGGTATAGCGCCCCTTCGTCAGCGTCGGGCAGGACGCGGGCTCGACGGCGACGATCCGCGTCTTCTTTCCCTCCGTGAGATTGCGGTGGATGAAGGGGAACGCGAAGCCGGCGAAGTTCGATCCGCCGCCCGCGCAGCCGATCACGATGTCGGGGTACTCGCCCGCCATCTCCATCTGGAGGAGCGCCTCGAGGCCGATGACCGTCTGGTGCATCAGCACGTGCCCGAGGACCGAGCCGAGGCTGTACTTCTTCGTCCCGCCGCTCGTCGCCGCCACTTCGACGGCCTCGGAGATCGCGATCCCGAGCGACCCCGGCGAGTCGGGCGACTCGGCGAGAAGCTTGCGCCCGAACTGCGTGCGGTCCGTCGGGCTCGCGAAGACCTGCGCGCCGAAGTTCTCCATGATGTACCGGCGGTAGGGCTTCTGCTGGTACGAGATGTTCACCATGAAGATCTCGAGGTCGAGCCCGAAGAAGCTGCAGGCCATCGCGAGGGCCGACCCCCACTGGCCCGCGCCCGTTTCCGTCGTCAGAGCCTTCGTCCCGGCCTCCTTGTTGTAGTAGGCCTGCGCGACGGCCGTGTTCGGCTTGTGCGAGCCGACCGGGCTCACGCTCTCGTTCTTGTAGTAGATGTGGGCGGGGGTCGAGAGCGCTTTCTCGAGCCTCAGGGCGCGACACATCGGAGTCGGGCGCCAGAGCCGGTAGATCTCGCGCACGGGCTCGGGGATCTCGACCCAGCGCTCGGGCGTGACCTCCTGCATCACGATCGACATCGGGAAGAGCACGGACAGGAAGTCCGGCGTCACCGGCTCCATCGTTCCGGGGTGCAGGACCGGCGACGGCGGCACCGGGAGGTCCGCGTTCATGTTGTACCAGGCCTTCGGCAGTCTGGATTCGTCCAGCAGGAACCGTCCGGCATCGCTCACGTTTTTCCTCCCTCCCGAACGGCGCGACGATAGCGCAGGCCCGGTCGGACTCCGATATCCTAGCGCCCGCATGGAATCGATCGTCGTCACCGGCGGAGCCGGCTTCATCGGCTCGAATTTCGTCCGCCTGGCTCTCGCCGACACCCCGGACCGCGTCGTCGTCGTCGACAAGCTAACCTACTCGGGGCACCGCGCGAGCCTGCGGGACGTGGACGAGAACCCGCGCTTCACTTTCGTGGAAGCGGACATCGCCGACAAAGACGCCATGCGGGCGGTCATGGCGACCCACCGTCCGCGCGCGATCCTGAACTTCGCGGCCGAGACGCACGTCGACCGCTCGATCGACGGCCCCGGCGCCTTCGTCCGCACGAACATCAACGGCACGTACGAGCTCCTCGAGGCGTCGCGCGCCCACCTCGCGACGCTTCCCGCCGGCGAGGCGGACCGCTTCCGCTTTCTCCACGTCTCCACGGACGAGGTGTACGGCACGCTCGGGGAGTCCGGGCACTTCTCCGAGGAGACGCCCTACGCGCCGAACTCCCCCTATGCCGCGTCGAAGGCAGCCGCCGACCACCTCGTGCGCGCCTGGCACGAGACGTTCCGCGTGCCCACGCTCCTGACCAACTGCTCGAACAACTACGGGCCGTACCAGTTCCCCGAGAAGCTCGTTCCGCTCATGATCCTGACCGCGATCGAGGGAAAGCCCCTTCCCATCTACGGCGACGGCGGAAACGTGCGCGACTGGCTCCACGTCGAGGACCACTGCCGCGGCATCCTCCTCGTCCTCGAGAAGGGCGTGCCGGGAGGCAAGTACAACATCGGCGGGGGCAACGAGCGCACGAACCTCCAGGTCGTCGACGCGCTCTGCGCGGCGATCGAGCGCGTCCGCCCGGCCGAAGAGAACCAGAAGATCTCGAAGATTTCTTCGAAGGGTAAGAAGGAGTATTCGCAGCTCAAGACGTTCGTTCCAGACCGGCCGGGCCACGATCGGAGATATGCCATCGACGCCTCGAAGATCCGCCGCGAGCTCGGCTGGAGCCCCTCTTGCTCATTCGAAGAAGGTCTTCTTCGGACGGTGCGGTGGTACCTTGCCAACCCGGAGTGGTGTGCCGCGGTCCAGGCCGGGAAAGACGCCCTCGCGCGGGTCGGACTCGGCGCCGGCGCCGCCCGGTCAGTCCCCCGCGCGGACGGAGTCCGCGCGTGAAGGGAATCATCCTCGCCGGCGGCTCGGGTTCGCGCCTCCACCCCGTCACGCTCGCCGTCTCCAAACAGCTCTGTCCCGTTTACGACAAGCCGATGGTCTATTACCCGCTGTCGACGCTCATGCTCGCGGGACTGCGCGACATTCTCATCATCACGACCCCCGAGGACGAGGCGGGCTTCCGGCGCCTCCTCGGCGACGGCTCGCAGTTCGGCGTCCGGATCTCCTACGCGGTGCAGCCGAGGCCCGAGGGCCTCGCGCAGGCCTTCGTTATCGGGCGCTCGTTCGTGGGCGAGGACTCCGTCGCGCTGGCGCTCGGCGACAACCTCTTCTACGGCCACGGTCTGCCGGAGATGCTCCAGCGCGCGGCCGCACGGGCGGCCGGAGCGACGGTGTTCGCCTACCGCGTGCTCGACCCCGAGCGCTACGGCGTCGTGGAGTTCGACGCGAAAGGGCGGGCGATCGGCCTCGAGGAGAAGCCGAAGGTGCCGCGGTCGAACTACGCGGTCACGGGCCTCTACTTCTACGACAACCGGGTCCTCGACGTCGCCGCGGACCTCAAGCCCTCGCAGCGCGGCGAGCTCGAGATCACCGACGTCAACCGGGCTTACCTCGAGACCGCCGATCTGCACGTCGAGATCCTCGGCCGCGGCATGGCGTGGCTCGACACCGGGACGCACGAGGCGCTCCTCATGGCGTCGAACTTCATCCAGGCCATCGAGGCGCGGCAGGGCCTGAAGATCGCCTGCCCCGAGGAGATCGCCCACAAGGCCGGGTGGATCTCCTCGGCCGACGTCTCGGACCTCGCGAGGAAGATGAAGAGCGAATACGGGCGCTATCTCCTCCGCATGCT
>JAMQPJ010000489.1 GCA_023717585.1 Thermoanaerobaculia bacterium | reverse complement strand
CAGTACCTCGCGATCGCGCGCGCGAAGGGCTTCGGCCCGCACGAGGCGAACATCGTCTTCATGGGGATGGGCGAGCCTCTCCTGAACGTCGCGAACGTGGTCCGGGCGCTCGATCTCCTCGAGGAGGAGGTCTCGCCGAAGCGCACGACCGTCTCGACGGCGGGCGTCGTGCCCGGAATCGAGGCGCTCGCGGGCCGGCCTCACCGGCCGAACCTCGCCGTGTCGCTCTCGGCCGCGGACGACGAGACGCGGACGAGGCTCATGCCGATCAACCGGACGTATCCCATCGCCCAGCTCCTCGCGGCGCTCAAGCGGTGGCCGCTCGAGCGAGGACGGCGCATCACGATCGAGTACGTCCTGATCGCGGGCGTGAACGACCGGGTCTCGGACGCCGTGAGGCTCGCGGCGCTCCTGCGCCCGCTGCCGTCGAAGGTCAATCTGATCCCGCTCAACGAGTCGAAGAAATGGTTGCCTGGCCTCGCGCGCCCGGCGGACGCTGCCGTGAACGCCTTCGCGAAGGCGGTCGCGGGCGGCGGCGTGCCGGTGACCGTGCGCTGGTCGAAGGGCCTTCAGGCCGACGCGGCGTGCGGCCAGCTCAAAGGACGTGAAGAGCCGCGGCGAGCCGCGCCGCAGGCGCGTTGATCGTCGCATCCGGCCCGGGACGGTGAAGGATCTTCTCAGCCTGTGAGCCGCACGATTCCCGTCAGGATCCGGCCGGTGGCCGCCCCGTCGCGACGCCAGGAGGGGAGGTCCGGCGTCGCGTGCGTGCACAGGTTCAGGGCGGCCGTTCGCTCCGCGGTGATGCCCCGTGCCCGAAGAGCGGCGACGTTGAAAGCGGCCACGTCGACGGTGGACCGGTCCTCGTTTCCCGGGCGAATGGCGATTTCCGGGAGGGCGACGTTCCGATACGCCTCGCGGAGCGCCGCCACGACTTCGGGCCCGACTTCGTACCGCCCGCGTGAGATCGACGGGCCGAACGCGGCACGGAGGTCCTCCGGCCTGACGCCCCGGGCGGCGAGAGCATCGAGAGCGGCGTCGAGGACGCGCCCGGCGGTCCCGCGCCAGCCCGCGTGGACGGCCGCGATCCAGCCCGTCGCCGGATCGGCGAGGACGATCGGTACGCAGTCGGCGGAGGCAACGGCGAGGAGGACGTTCGGCTGGCAGGTCATGATGGCGTCCGCTACACCGAGGACGGCGTACCCGCGCTTTCGCGCGGGTGCTTCGAAGGGAAGAATGCGGCGGCCGTGGACTTGTGTGAGGCGCACGACTTCAGCATCCGGCGCGCCGAGCGCCTTGGCGAGAGCGCGGCCGGCGGCGTCCGGGTCCAGCGAGCGCGCCGCCAGCGGTCCCCGCGTGAAGCCCGCCGCAAACCCGTGAATGCTGCCGAGAGACAGCGTCGTCACCGCGCCGGCCGAAGCTGCGCTGGCTGAAGTCGCGCGCGCCGCAGGCCGCTCTTCCATATTCTCATTCTAAGAAATCCTTCTTCTTCGTCTTTTTCTTCTCTTTCTCCTCTCCCTCTTAGAATCCTCGCGACTTGAACAAGACGACGACGACCCCGCTGCGCCTCCCGCGCGGACTGCGCTCACCCTTCGCGATCCAGCGCTTTCTGGACGATCTCCGCTACAACAAGGAGAAGAACGGCGAGACGGCGCGCTCGCCGCGCCGCGTCCTCGAAACGCGCGAGGCGCACTGCTTCGAGGGCGCGCTCCTCGCGGCCGCGGCCCTGCGGCGCCTCGGGCACCCTCCGCTAGTCGTCCAGCTGCGCGCCGTGCGCGATGACGACCACGTGCTCGCGCTCTATCGCGAGCGGCCCGGAGCCGGCTGCTGGGGTGCGGTCGCGAAGTCGAACTACTCGGGGCTGCGCTTCCGATCTCCCGTCTACCGTTCTCTCCGCGAGCTCGTCATGAGCTACTTCGACGTCTATTACAACCTCGAGGGCGAGAAGAGCCTGCGCTCGGTGGGGCGGCCGGTGAACCTGGCGCGCTTCGACGCGCGCGGCTGGGAGACGGCCGGCGAGAGCCTCTGGGACTTGAGCCTCCACATCGCGACGCGGCGCTTCACGCCGCTCCTCTCGCGGGGACAGGTGCGGGAGCTCGCCCCGATGGACCGGCGTCTCTTCGACGCCGGTCTCGTCGGGACGGTGCACTGAGGCAGGGAGGGCCTCGGGGGGGCCTGAGCCCGGGTCAGAACCGGTACGACAGCCTCGTGTAGAAGAAGCGCCCGTTGTAGCCGTAGGGCGAGTTGTTCGGAAACCGGTTGATGCCGCTGTTGCTGTTCGCGAACAGCGTCGCGTCCGGTGTGGCGTCGAAAAGGTTTTGCGCGCCGAAGGCCACCCTGAGCCTGTCCAGGGTGTAGGACACCTCGGCGTCGACGAGCCAGGTCGCCCCGAACGTCTGGTCCGCGGAGGTCCCGGGACCGAAAGGCGCCTCGTTCGTGCCGTTCGCGATCCCGCAATAGGACCCGTAGCGCGCCCCCGTCGCGCCGACCCCGACGGGACCCTTCGACCACTCGGCCGTGAGGCGTACGTTGTCTTTCGGCTGGCCGCACTCGAGCCGCCGCACCTCGAGGCGATCGAAGAGAACCGTCTGGAAGGCGGCGAGCTGGGAAGGAGTGGGGGCGATGTTCGTGACGCTGGTCTCGGCGTGCGCCCACGCGGCCTGCAGCCGCAAGATCCCGTTCGGGCCCAGATCGCTGCGGTGGTTCGCGGTGAGCTCCACGCCGTCCGTCCGGGTGTCGATCGCGTTCGTGAAGAACCGGACTCCGGCCGCGCCGAAGGGCGCGAGGATCGCGGTCAGCGCGCCGCCCGTGAAGTTGCCCGAGAAGATGATCCGGTCCTTGATCGAGATGTTGAAGTAGTCGGCCGTGAAGTCGAACTGGGCCGTGGGAGAGAGGACGACCCCGCCGCTGAAGTTGACGGAGTTCTCGGGCTTGAGATCCGTGGCGCCGAGGGCGCGCGCGACGGGGCTGTCGACCCGCGCCGTGAGGATGTCGAACGGCTGAAAGACGCCGTTGACGTTCAGGAAGTTCGTCGAGACGGTCGAAAAATAGGACTGGCCGAGCGACGGCGCGCGGAACCCGGTCGAGCCCGCCGCGCGGAGCGCGAAGGCTCTCGAAAGCTCGTAGCGCGCGGTGACCTTGAGGTCGGTGGAGTTCCCGAAGTCGCTGAAGCGCTCGAAGCGGCCGGCCAGGCCGAGCCGGAGCGCGTTCGTGACGTTCGCCTCGGCGTCCGCGTAAACGCCGATGCTGTTGCGGGAGGTATCGACCTCGTTGGACGGCCGAAAGCCGGGAAAGACCTGCGATCCCGGGGGGGCCTTGCCGCCGAACTGATCCGGGACGCCGCCGTCGATGTACGAGTTCGGCTCGCCGGCGATCTGCTGGTAGTTCTCGCGCCGGTACTCGGCGCCGAAGGCGACATTGAGCGGGCCGGCAAGGCCGATCGAGAGCTCGCGCGAAATGTCGAGATTCCCGACGACCTGCCCGAAAACGAGCGCACCCGCGTCGAAGACGCGCTGCGTCGAGGCCGGGCCGAGAGACGTGTTCAGGCTGTCGCGCACCTCGAAATCGAACCGGTTGTGGCCGTACTGCACCGACGCGTCCCAGAGCCATCTCCCGACGGCCCCCCGGACTCCCGCCGTGGCGGAATAGTCCACGACAGTCGGGGTGATCTTCGGCAGGAAGCCGTTGGGGTAGATCTGGGGCCAGTTCTGGGCCTGGAGGGCCCTGCGGAAGTTGCCCGTCGTGTCGGAGTAGCGGTAACCGCCGCCTCCGAAGACGTATGCGCTCGTGGTGCCGTCTTCGCTGATCGGGAAGACGCCGTTCAAGAAGCCGAGGGCATCCGTCGTCGCGCCGTCCCCGTATCGCGTGTTCGGCTGCTGGATCGGGTCGAGTGAGCCCTGGGCGCGGGGATCGTCGCCGGCGCGATTCGTCGCGTTTCGGCGCCGGTACTCGGCCGTGAGACTCAGGGAGCCGCGCCCGAGGGCGAAGCCGTCGCTCAGGCTGACGTCGAGGAGGCGGCCGTCGCTCTGCGTCGTCTGGCCCGCCGTGACGGCGACGTCGAGGGGCGAGGGGCCTGACTTGAGGACGAGGTTCAGCACGCCCGCGATCGCGTCCGAGCCGTATTGAGCGGCGGCGCCGTCGCGCAGGACCTCGATGCGATCGAGGGAAGCGGCGGGCAGGGCGTTGAGGTCCACGGCCGCCGAGCCTCGTCCGATCGTGCCGTTGACGTTCACGAGGGCGCTGTTGTGGCGGCGCTTTCCGTTCAGGAGCACGAGAAGCTGGTCCGGGCCGAGGCTGCGGATCGTCGCCGGACGCACGGTGTCGGTGCCGTCGGAAATCGTCGTCCGCGGGAAGTTGAAGGAGGGCGCGAGCTTCTGGATGACCTGAGCCATTTCGCCCGAGGCGCTCGCGGTCTCGATCTTGTCCTGCGTGATGACGTCCACGGGGACTGCCTTCTCGACCTCGGCGCCGGCGGCGCGGGAGCCGACCGTCACCTGCGCGCTCACACCGAGACCCATCGCGAAGTCCTGGCTGATCGTGCCCGGGGTCAGCGTCACTTTCACGGATTTCGCCGCGAGCCCCGGGGCGGAGACGCGCAGGTCGACCGTGCGGCCTTTCGCGGCCGAGGCCGGCACGTTCAACGTGTATTTTCCGTCGCGGCCCGTCGTGGCCGAGACCCCCAGCTCGGGGATCGCCACGGTCGAGCCCGGGTAGGGCTGTCCGTCTTCCTTCGTCGTCACGGTACCCGTGATGACGGTCGCCGCCGACTGAGCGAGGCCAGCGGCCGGGACGAGCAGCAGGACACCGAAGAGAACTCCGAGCAATCGCCTCATGAACTCCTCCTTGCGGAAAAAAGACGGAACGGAGACTCCGAAGAAAGGCAACGCTGAACTGTGCGCAATCTGGACCTAAAGGCCGGGTTGGTCAATAGAAGGGATGGCGTTCGCGTAGTAGCGCAGCAGCGGCAGCTCGGCGGGAACAGCCCGGAAAAGGCCGTTCTCTTTCGTCACGAGGTGCCGCGAAAGCAGCATCCGGAGGCCGAAGGTGACCGCGTAGTCCTGGTCTCCGCGGGGCACGTAGACCTCGGCCCCTGCCTCCTCGAGGGTCCGCCAGCGCGCGAGCACCTCGGCCTTCAGCTCGATCTCGCTGAGCGCCCGGCCGGGAGCCGCGGCGAAGACGCTCGAGACGAGGGAGACGGGGAGCACGGGAACGATTCGCGCGATCCGGGCCATCAGCTCGCCGGCGAGAGACTGCACGGCGACGAAGCGGTCCTCGCGAGAGACGGCCCCGAGGTCGAGCGAGCGCGACGAGAGCCATGCCTTCGTCGACAGCGGCGAGCCGAAGCTGACGCACGCGTACCCGAAACGGTGCCAGTCGTTCGTGGCGAGGAGGCGGAGGTTCTGAAGCACGAAGCGCAGCGTTCCGGAGATCGTGTCGCGCGCGGACGCCTTTCCCTGCGCGGGCGAGCGATCCTGGATGAGCGTTCGGTCCTCGAGCACGCGGTCGTAGTTCACTCCCACCGGCACGAACACGAGGTCGCGCGCCCCGTTCGGATCGAATCCGCGGAGCATGTAGTCGATGAGCCCGAGCTTCGGAGGCCGGAGGGCGCCGTCCTTCGAGAGGCCGCCTTCGGGATAAACGGCCTGCGGCACGCCGTGCGCGGTCGCCATCGCGACGTACCGCTCGAGGACGCGCCGGTAGAGCGGGTCGTTCGCGTCGCGGCGCACGAAATAGGCGCCGGTCGCGCGCACGAGGCTCTGGATGGGCCAGATCCGCGCCCACTCGCCGACGGCGTAGCTCAGGGCCGTGCGTTCGGCCGCCAGGTACGACAGGAGGATGTAGTCCATGTTGCTGCGGTGGTTCATCACGAAGACCACCGTCGATCCGTCCGGAATGGCCGCCAGCCCCTCGTCGTCGGCCGAGCCGATGCGCACACGGTAGAGCGACCGGGCGACGGCGCGCGCCACCGCATAACCGGCGCGGAAGTAGATCCACGCGTTGAACGCGGGAACGATCTCCATCGCGTAGCGTTGAACGCGTTTCTGCACGTCCTCGCGCGGCGCGCCCGTCTCCTTCGCGAAGGCCTCGGCGGCCTCGAGGACCTTCGGATCGAAGCGAAGCTGGTCCACGAGGACTTCGCGCTTCGTGAGCTTGAAGGACGGGATGCGGAGCGGCAGGCGCGTGTTCAGCTCGTCGATGACGCGGTTCGCGCGGCGGCGGAGCACGGCGCGCATCGCGGGCCGGAGCAGCCGGTCGAGCACCGCCCAGCCCGCGAGGAAGGCCAGGACGGCGAACGCCCAGACGGGGAGGGAGATGGTCGCGTCCATGGTTCGGGAATCGCCTCGATTGTGTCAGAGGGCGCGAGTCGCGGTCTAATGGGCGCATGAAGACGCCTCCGCCCGCGCGCGGCCTCCTGCCGGCGCTCTTCTTGGCCGGCGCCGCGCTCGTGGCGGCTCTCGCCGCGCGTTC
>JAMQPJ010000488.1 GCA_023717585.1 Thermoanaerobaculia bacterium | reverse complement strand
CGGAATCGTGAACGACGGCGCCGTCCCCGGGCAGGGCACGGGCGACGGGAGCTACCTCGGGATGAGCTCGGTGAAATGACCCGTTCCCGGAGGGCGTAGACTTGTCCTCCTTGAGAGTCCGTCTCGTCCGCGCCGCCGTCCTCGCCCTGCTCGCGCCGCTGGCGCTGGGCGGGGCGTTCGGACACGTGGACGGCATCGAGGCGCTCTCGCACGGCACGCAGCTCTTCGCGCCCGACCACCCGAACCACGCGCCGTTCGTCCCGCAGCACGAGCACGCGTGCGCGGCGTGCGCCGTCTCGAACCTGACGCCGCCGGGTTTTGCGCCCGTCTTTCTCGTGCCCCCCGTCCTGTGCGCGGTCCACGAGACGCGCATCGAGCGGCGGGCCCCCGCGCCCGTCCTTCCGGAGCTCCCAGGCCGTTCTCCCCCCGTGACCGCGTAGACGTTCTCGCGCGTCGTCCATCGCCGGAAGGCGTTCCGCTTTCCGCATCGCGGAACCAGGGAGGGTTCAGAACGTGCGCATTTGGAATTCGGCGTGGAAAGGTCCTCTTTTCCTGCCATTCGTTCTGCTCGCGGCGGTGCCTGCCTCCGCGCAGAACGCCCCGGCGGGAAACGTCTTCAACCCGAACATCTCCGTCATCGGCAACGTGCTCGGCATCGTCGGGCACAACCCCGTCGACAACCAGCCGAGCCTCCAGCTCCGCGAGTCGGAGATCGGCCTGCAGGCCGTCGTCGATCCGTACGCGCGCGCCGACTTCTTCGTGAGCTTCGGGAGCGAGGGCGACGTCGGCATCGAGGAGGGGTACATCACCTTTCTCACCGTGCCCGGCGATTTCCTCCTGAAGGTGGGGAGGTTGAAGGGTGCGTTCGGGAAGCTCAATCCGGAGCACCTCCACGTGCGCGCCTTCGCGGACGTGCCGCTCAGCATGACGAACCTTCTCGGCGGCGACGAGGGCATCGGGGACGCGGGGATCTCGCTCTCGCGCCTCGTCCCGATGCCGTCCGAGATTTTTCTCGAGGCCACGGCGCAGCTCTTCCGCGGGACGTCGGAGAACCTGTTCGAGGCACACACGCGCAACGACGTGCAGCCCCTCTTTCACCTCAAGGCGTACCGCGACCTTTCGGAAGCCGCCAACTTCGAGCTCGGCGGTTCCTGGACGCGCGCGAACAACCTCGAAGGGCCGGGATTCCGCACGTCCCTCACGGGCATCGACGCGACCTTCCGGTGGAAGCCGCTCCGGCGGGGGCTCTACAGGTCGGCCCTCGTGCGAACCGAGTGGACGCTCTCCGAGCGCGAAACTCCGGGCGGCACGGTGCGCGCGGACGGGTACTACGTCTGGGGCCAGTACCAGCTCGGCCGCCGCTGGTACGCGGGCTTCCGCCACGACGAATCCGACCACGCGGACGACGCGACCCTCCGCGACCGCGGAAACTCCCTCGTTCTCACGTTCTGGCCCTCGGAGTTCTCCCAGGTGAGGGCGCAGGTCCGCCGCAATCGCTACGCCCGACCGGAGGTCCCCGTCACCGCGACCGAACTCCTCCTGCAGCTCCAGTTCGTCATCGGCGCGCACGGCGCGCATCCGTTCTGACATGCAAGGAAGATCAAGATGAACGCAGTCCTTTTGGTTTCCTCTTTTCTTCTTCTTTTTTCTCTTCCCGCCGAAGCCAAGAAGCTGAAGGTCGTCACGACGCTCTCCGACCTCGCGTCACTCGCCCAGACGATCGGCGGCGACCGGGTCGACGCGGAGTCCATCGCCAAGGGCTACCAGGACCCGCACTTCGTCGAGCCGAAGCCGTCCTTCGTCCTGAAGCTCCACGACGCCGACGTCCTCATCGTCGCGGGTCTCGAGCTCGAGATCGGCTACCTCCCGCCGCTCCTCGACCAGTCGCGGAACGAGAGGATTCGCCCGACCGGCGCGGGTTACCTCGACGCCTCGACCGGCTGCGAGATCCTCGAGAAGCCGACGACCGCGGTCACGCGCGCCATGGGCGACGTGCACCCCTTCGGCAACCCTCACTACTGGCTCGATCCCCGGAACGGGCGCGTCGTGGCCCGCGCGATCGCCGCGAAGCTCTCCGCGCTCGACCCGGCCGGCGCGGATCTGTTCCAGAAGAACCTCGCGGGCTTCGAGGCGCGCCTCGCCGAGGCCGAGAAGCGCTGGCAGCAGAAGCTCGCGGGATACGCCGGCACGAAAGTCGTCACCTATCACGCCTCGTGGCCGAACTTCGCGAAGTACTTCAAGCTCGACGTCGTGGGATATCTCGAGCCCAAGCCCGGTATCCCGCCGACGCCCCAGCACAAGCTCGAGATCATCAACCTCATGCGGGAGCAGAAGGTCCCCCTCATCCTCATGGAGGTCTACTTCGACCGGAAGGACCCCGACTTCGTCGCCTCGAAGACGGGTGCCGAGGTCGTCATGATGCCCCCGTCCGTCGGCGGCGAGCCGGCCGCGAAGGACTACATCTCCCTCTTCGATTTCGACGTGGACCGGATCGTCGCGGCCCTGCAAAGGAAGAAATGACCGTCTTCGAGATCCTCCTGCCCGCGTTCGTCGCGAGCCTCATCCTGACGGGGATCCACTCCTATCTCGGCGTCCACGTCGTCGAGCGCGGAGTCATCTTCGTGGACCTTTCCCTCGCCCAGATCGCGGCGCTCGGCGGCACGGTCGGCTATCTCGCCGGTTACGAGATGCATTCGGACGGCGCGTACGTGTTCTCTCTCGCTTTCACGCTCCTCGGAGCCGCGATCTTCGCGTTCACGAAGACACACCGCAAGACGCGCATCCCGCAGGAGGCGATCATCGGGATCGCATACGCCGTCTCGGCGGCGCTCGCCGTCCTCGTCATGTCGAAAGCGACGCGCGAGACCGAGCACCTCAAGGAGATGCTCGTCGGCAACATCCTCTCCGTCTCGTGGCCCGAGCTGGGCAAGACGGCGGCGCTCTACGCGCTCGTCGGCGTCTTCCACTTCGTCTTCCGCGAGCGCTTCCTCCTCATCTCGCGCAACGAGGCCGAGGCCGTCCGCCGCGGCTGGAACGTCAAGTGGTGGGACTTCCTGTTTTACGCGTCCTTCGGGTTCGTCGTGACGAGCTCGGTCGCGATCGCGGGCGTCCTCCTCGTCTTCTCGTTCCTGATCGTGCCGTCCGTCGCCGCGATGCTCTTCTCCGAACGGCTCGGCGTGCGCCTCGCGATCGGCTGGACGATGGGCGTCGTGGTCTCGGCCGTGGGCGTGTGGCTGTCCTTCCGGCTGGACCTCCCGACGGGCGCGGCGATCGTCGCGACGTTCGGGGCGGCGCTCCTGATCCTCGCGGCCGTCCGCCGGTTCGTGCCGGGCCCCTGGAGTACCGCCGCGACCTAGAATCCGGTTCATGGTGACCAGCCGACGCACGTTCCTCGAGGAAGTCTCGTTCGCCTCTCTCATCGCCGGGTTCCCGCTCTCCGCGAAGACCGCGCTCCAGAAATACGCCGAGAGACCGCCGGAACCCGTCTTTCCGAAGGCGCTCAAGAAGGGCGACACGGTCGCCTTGATCCGTCCCGCCTCGCCGTCCTTCGACTACAAAGCGAACGAGATGACTGCCGAGATCGTGTCCTCGCTCGGCTTCACGCCGAAGCTGATGGAGAACGCCGGAAAGAAGCTCGGATACCTCGCGGGAACCGACGCCGATCGGGCTGCCGACCTTAACGCCGCCTTCGCCGACGCCAAAGTCGACGCCGTCTGGTGTATCGGAGGAGGATATGGAACGCCGCGAATACTCCCGTACCTCGACTACGAGACGATCCGGAGGAACCCGAAGCCGTTCATCGGATACAGCGACATCACGGGGACGCTCAACGCGATCCACCGCCTCACCGGTCTCGTCACGTTTCATGGACCGCTCGTCGAATCGATGATGAGCGAGTACTCGCTCGCAGCCTTCCGAAAGGTGGTAATGGACGGCGCCACGGGGCGGATTGCCGAGCCGCCCCCCTTCACGCCGCGCGAGGGAGCCATCGACCGCGAGAACCGCGTCTGGAAGCTGGTGGGAGGGAAGGCCAAGGGGCGGCTCGTGGGAGGCAACATCAGCGTCTTCTCCACGCTCGTGGGAACGCCGTTCGAGCCGGAGCTGGCGGGCCGCATCCTCTTCCTCGAGGAGGTCGGCGAGGATCCGTACCGCATCGACCGCTGGCTCACGCAGTTCCTCCTGACGGGAAAGCTCGCCGGCCTCGCCGGCGTCGCGCTCGGTAAGTTCTCGGATTGTGGTCCAGGCCCGGAGCACAGCCTCAGCCTCCTCGGGAGCTGGACCTGGCAGGAGGTCTGTGCGGACCGTTTCGGAAAGCTCGGCATCCCCGTCGTGGCCGGTCTCTGCTTCGGTCACGTTCGCAACATGGCGACGCTCCCGCTCGGTGTCATGGCCGAGCTGGACGGCGACGCGGGCACGCTTTCGCTGCTCGAGCCCGCGGTCAGGTGAGAAGGGACTGATGGCCGACGCCGACTCCCGCGCCGGCCTGAGCTACGCGACGCGGGAGATCCTCGACTGGCTCGCGGCGGTCCACGCGCCGCACGACGCCTCGGCCGCGCGTGCTTTCGACGCGGCCGCGAACGCGATGCCGGCCATTCAGCTCGGCGCGTCGGAAGCGAAGGCCGTCGCTCTTCTCCTGAAGCTCGCCGGGGCGCGGAAGGTCGTCGAGGTCGGAACGCTCGCGGGTTACTCGGCGCTCGTCATGGCGCGGGCGCTGCCGGAGGACGGGCACCTCTGGACGATCGAGCTCGACGCGAAGCACGCGCGCGTCGCGCGCGAGAACCTCGCCGCGGCGGGCCTCGCCGCGAAGGTCAACGTCCTCGAGGGG
>JAMQPJ010000473.1 GCA_023717585.1 Thermoanaerobaculia bacterium | reverse complement strand
TCTATCTCTCGCCGCTGCACAACCACGCGGGCGCGCCGCTCAGTCTCCGGCTCCCCTTCGACAGGCCCGGACTCCCGGCACGCTCGGCGCTCGCGGGGTCCGCGATCGTCGGGCCTCTCGTCGATTACCGGGGCGTGCGCGTTCTCGCAGGGGCGCGGCGAATCCCTCCCTCGCCCTGGGCTCTCGTCGTGAAGGTGGACGAAGAAGAGGCGATGGCCGATTTTCGGGCCCGAGTCCGCCGGACCGCCTTCGCGTGGGGATCGCTGGCTCTCGCCTTCGCGGGAATCACCTGGGGGGTGTGGCAGATGCGCGGGCGAAGGCAAGCCGCGGCGCTCGGCGAGAGCGAGAGGCGTTTCCACGCCCTGTTCGAGAGCATGCTCGACGGCTTTGCGTACTGCGAAATGCTCTATGAAGACGGCCGGCCGCACGATTTCGTCTACCTCGAAGTCAATTCCGCGTTCGAGAGGCTGACCGGACTGAAAGGCGTCGTCGGCAAGAGGGTCAGCGAGGTGATACCGGGAATCCGGGAGTCCAGTCCGGAGCTGTTCGAGACCTACGACCGGGTGGCCTCCACCGGCGCGCCGGAAAGATTCGAAATCTACATCGACGTCCTCGGCATCTGGTTCGCCATCTCGGCGTACTGCCCGAGGAAGGGCCACTTCGTCGCCGTCTTCGACAACATCACCGAGCGCAAGCGGGCGCACGAGGCGCTGCGCGAAAGCGAGGCGAAGCTCCGCGCGCTGGCCGGAGAGCTGGAGAGCCGCGTCGAGACGAGAACGGCCGAGCTGAAAGAGGCCAACGACGAGCTGGAAGCGTTCTCGTACTCGGTCTCGCACGATCTTCGCGCGCCCCTCCGCGCCGTGGACGGCTTCTCGCGGATCCTGCTCGAGGAGCATTCGAAGCAGCTCGACGGGGAAGGCAGGCGCCTTCTCGACGTCGTCCGGACGAACACGCGGCAGATGGGGCAGCTCATCGACGACCTCCTGTCCTTCTCGCGCATCGGCCGGCACGGGATTGCGCGGACGGCCGTCGACATGAAGGCGCTCGCGCACGCGGCGTTCAAGGACTTGCCGGGCGTGAATGAAAGCGTCTCCTTCAGCGTCGGCCCGCTCCCCCACGCGGACGCCGATTCGTCCCTGATGAGGCAGGTCTGGACGAACCTGATCTCGAACGCGCTCAAATTCACGCGGCCGAAGGCGGAGCGCGTCATCGAGATCGCGGGGCGGACCGAGCCGGGCCGCGTCGTCTACTCGATGAAGGACAACGGCGTCGGCTTCGACATGGCTTACAAGCACAAGCTCTTCGGCGTCTTCCAGCGGCTCCACTCGAGCCTGGAGTTCGAGGGGACCGGCGTCGGCCTGGCGCTCGTCCAGCGCATCGTCCACCGTCACGGCGGCGAGGTGTGGGCGGATGGGAAGGTCGGCGAGGGCGCCACCTTCTCGTTCAGCCTGCCCCGCCCGGGAGGTCCACCATGAGTGCTCCGAAACACGGCGACATCCTGCTCGTCGAGGACAACCCCAACGACGCCGAGCTGGCGCTGCGGGCGCTGAAGAAGGCCCGCGTCGCGAACGACGTTCACGTCGCCCGCGACGGAGCCGAGGCCCTCGAGTTTCTCTTCGGAGAAGGGGCGTACGCCGGACGCGCCAGGTCGGCGCCCCCCCGGGTCGTCCTCCTCGACCTGAAGCTCCCGAAGGTGGACGGCCTCGAGGTGCTCCGGCGCGTCAAGACAGACGAAAGGACGAAGCTGATCCCGGTCGTCGTCCTGACCTCGTCCCGCGAGGAGAGCGACCTCGTGGCGAGCTATCACCTCGGCGCGAACAGCTACATCGTGAAGCCCGTGGACTCGGAGAAATTCTTCGAGGCAGTTCACGAGATCGGACTCTACTGGCTCCTCCTGAACGAGCCGGCGAGCTGAGCGATGAGCTTCATGGCCGCCGCTCCGCTCCGGATCCTCCACGTGGAGGACGTCCCAGCCGACGCCGAGCTGGCCGAGCGCGAGCTGCGACGGGCTGGATTCGAGCTCGACATCCGTCGGGTCGAGACGCGGGAGGCGTTCCTCGCGGCGCTCCTCGATTTCTCCCCGGACCTGATCCTCTCGGACTACCGGCTTCCGGAGTTCGACGGGATGACGGCCCTTCTCCTCGCGAAAGAGCGGGCACCGGACGTCCCGGTCATCATCACGACCGGCTCCGTGAACGAAGAGACCGCCGTGGCGTGCATGAAGGCGGGGGCGGTGGACTACGTCCTCAAGGAGCAGCTCGGCCGGCTCGGGACCGCGGTGCGGTCGGCGCTCGAGGCGCAGCGGCTCCGAGACGAGCGCAGTCAGGCGGAAAAGGACATCACGCGGCTCAACGCCGAGCTGGAAGAGGCGCTCGCGTGGCAGCGGCACGTCTTCGAGGGCTCGCGGGACGCCGTGTTCGTCAGCGACGAAGAGGCGCGGTTCGTCGCCGTCAACGGCGCCGCGACGGAGCTGACGGGCTACTCCCGCGAGGAGCTGCTGGGGATGGGGATTCCCGACCTCCACGAGGAGCCCGATCTCGCGGCGTACCGCGCCTTTCATCAGCGCATCCTGGGAGGCGAGCAGATCCTGTCGGAGGCGCCGATCCGCAAGAAAGACGGAAGCAAGGTGGCCGTCGAGTTCAACAACAGGCTCGTCACCATCGGCGTCAGGCGCTTCATGCACACGGCGGGCCGTGACGTCACGAAACGCAAGCAACTCGAGGCGCAGCTCGTCCAGGCACAGAAGATGGAGGCGGTGGGCCGCCTCGCGGGCGGAGTCGCCCACGACTTCAACAACCTCCTCACGGTGATTCAGGGCTACGGCGAACTGCTCGCGAAGTCGCTCGAAGGCGACCCGGAGAAACGCGAGAGCATGGGCGAGATCGTCAAGGCGGCCGAACGGGCCGCGGCGCTGACGAGGCAGCTCCTCGCTTTCAGCCGGCGGCAGGTTCTGGAGATGCGCGTCCTCGATCTCGGCACGGTCGTGGCCGACTTGGAAAAGATGCTGCGGCGGCTGATTGGCGAGGACGTCGAGGTCGTCGTCGTGACGCCCCCGAAGCTGGGCCGCGTGAAGGCGGACGCGGGACAGATCGAGCAGGTCGTCCTCAACCTCGCCGTGAACGCCCGGGACGCGATGCCCGGAGGCGGCCGCCTGACGCTCGAGCTCGCCGACGCCGATCTCGACGCGCCGTTCGCGGCCGCGCACGACACGATCCCGCCCGGACGGTACGTCCTCCTTTCGATCGCGGACACCGGAAGCGGCATGGACGCCGAGACGCTCGGCCACATTTTCGAGCCCTTCTTCACGACGAAGGAGAAGGGGAAGGGAACGGGCCTCGGTCTGGCGACGGTCTACGGCATCGTCCGGCAGACCGGCGGGTACATTGCGGTGGAGACCGTGCCGGGCGCGGGAACGGCGTTCCGGATCTATCTGCCGCGGTGCGCCGAGTCGAGGACCTCGGGAACACGGCCGTCCGTTTCTTCCTTTCGCGGGTCCGAGACGGTTCTCCTCGCCGAGGACGAGCCCTCGGTCCGAGCCTTCCTGCAGACGGTCCTCGAACGGCACGGCTACTCCGTGCTCGTCGCCGAGAACGGGGCGGCCGCGCTCGACGTCGTCACACGCGACCCGCGGCTCATTCACGTCCTTTTGACCGATCTCGTCATGCCGGGGATGAACGGGCGCGAGCTGGCGTCCCGCGTGGCGGCGCTCCGCCCCGCGATCAGAATCGTCTTCATGTCGGGCTACGCTGCCGACATCGTGACCGACCTTGCCGCGGACGGCGCGTCCGGCTTCCTGTCGAAGCCCTTCAGCGAACGCGCCCTCGCGGCCAAGCTCCGCGAGGTGCTCGACGCGCCGCCGGCCTGAGATCCTCTCGCCCGCCGCGCGCGCGGCGGGGTAGGGTTGCCTCCGGCGTTCGTTCAAATCGTCCTCGAGTCCCCTGAAAGTTCCGACCTCCGGGGGGCGAGCGCGTCGCGCCCGTGCGCGCCGCGCGAAGAGGGAAGCGGGTGAGATTCCCGCGCGGCCCCCGCCACTGTGACCGGGGACGCGCCCGGCGAGATCCACTGGCGGCGAAAGATCGGTCTCTCGAGACCGGTGGCGCCTCCGGGAAGGGGCCGTGCGCGGACGATCCGGGAGCCAGGAGACCTGCCCGAGGAACATCGTTTCGGCGTCGCCTTCTCCGGGGCTCGGGAAGTCGCGGCTGCCCCCGCCTCCCGGGCGGGCGCGCCGCTCCTTTTCGATGGGAGGGCGGAGCCCAGCGGAACGGAGGTGTTCCATGGTTTCTCGTGTCGTCTTCGCCCGGTCGTCCCGTGTCCTTCTCTTCCTTTCGTTCCTGCCTGGCCTCGCGCCACGACGCCTCCTCGCGCAACCGTCACCGCCGACGGGGGCCTCGACGCTCGCCGCGGACGTCGTCGTCTCGGCAGCGGCCGAGCCGGAGCCCGCCGTCTCGCTCGGCGCCGCCGCGACGGTGATCGACTCCAGGGAGATCGCGGCGTCCCAGGCGACGACGGTCCTCGATCTCCTGCGCAGCGTTCCCGGACTCGACGTCGTGCAGTCGGGCGGGCCGGGCACGGTCACGTCGCTGTTTCTCCGCGGGACCAGCTCCACGCAGACCCTGGTTCTCGTGGACGGCGTCGCGCTGAACAGTCCCTACTTCGGGGGCACCGACCTGTCCGCGCTGTCCACCGCGAACGTCGAGCGCGTCGAAGTCGTGCGGGGGCCGTTCTCGGCGCTCTATGGTTCGGAGGCGATCGGAGGCGTCGTGCGCGTCTTCACGCGCCGGGCGTCCCCGGCGGAGGAGATCTCGGGCCGCGCGACGCTCGGGGCCGGGAACCGCTCCGCGAAGGAGGCCTTCGCGGAAGTCGCGCTGGGTTCGGGACCGCTGACCGCCTCCGCCGGATTCCGGCGCACGCTCGCCGACGGCGATCTCGCGAACGAGTTCTTCGCCGCGACGAACGTCTCGGGGACCGTGAGCGCCGCGTTTTCGGACGCGCTTCGCGTGGGCCTCGTCCTGCGGCGGGACGACGGGCGCACGGGAATCCCGTCCTCCGGGGGGACCCCGACTCCCTTGCGCGCGACGACCAGCCGGACGACGACGTTCGAAGCGCCGGTCCTGTTGGTGCTCTCGAAGAGCACATCCGTCGAGGCGTCGTTTCGCTGGGTGAAGGACAGTCCGACGTTCTCCGATCCGGAGGCCGTCTTCAGCTCGTCCTCGACGGACGCGCGCCGAGCGGGCGCGCGCGTCGCGTTCACGGCGGCGCTCGGGGCGCACCGCCTCACCGGCGGCGCCGACTGGGAGCGAACGCTCGTCTCGAACGAGAGCAATTTCGGAGTCGCGCTCGACGACGCCTCGACCCGGACGTTCGCGCTCTTCGCCGAGGACCGCATCGCTCTCCTGGGCGAGCGGGTCGTCGTGACGGCCGGCGTCCGCCGGGACGACCACAGCGCGTTCGGCAGCGCCGTGAGCCCGCGCCTGACGGTGGCCTGGCGCGTCATGCCGGGTCTCAAGCTGCGCGCCGCTGCGGGCACGGCCTTCCGCGCGCCGTCGACCGGCGAGCTCTATTACCCGTACTCGGGCAACCCGGCGCTCCGCCCCGAGAAATCGAACGGCTACGAGGTCGGCGTCGAAAAGACGCTCGCGAAGGGCGTCGTCCTGGAGCTGTCGGGATTCTGGAACGACATCCGCGACCTCATCGAGTACGACGCGACGAACACGTTCATGAATCAGAACATCGGCACCGCGCGGACGCGCGGCGTCGAGGCGGCTCTCCGGACGCCTGTCGGCGCACGGTCGGTCGTGCGGATGTCCTGGACCTATCTCGATGCGAAGGACCTCGACGCGAACGCGTTCCTCGTGAGACGCCCCCGCCACCGGGCCTCCGCCACGTATGCGACGACATTCGTCTCGGGCGGCGCCTTCAGCCTGACGGGAATGTGGGTCGGTTCCCGCCCGGACCGCGACGCCGTGGACTTCACGAAGCTCGTCGAGGACGCGTCGTACCTGAGAGTCGACACGGCCGTCACGCTGCCGCCGCTCGTCTTTTCGCTCGCGCCCTTCGTCCGCGTGACGAATCTGCTCGGGCGCGACTACGTGGAGGCGAGCGGATTCCCGGCGCCCGGCAGGCGCATCCTCGCGGGGCTCGCCGCGGCGTTCTGA